>DASYSS010000026.1 GCA_036003045.1 Gemmatimonadaceae bacterium | reverse complement strand
TCTCGCAGCCGGAAACCGCTGGACCGGCGCCGCCGCTCCCGCATTTGCCGAGGTCGAAGCGCTCCGCGCGGCGGGCGTCGACGCACACTACGCGTACGTCGGCGGCTACAAGCTCGAGACGAAGCTGAAGGACGTTCCGTTCGCGCATCCGCTCATCGAAAAAGCGCAGAATCCGGTCGCCGCGCGGCGGACGGTGAGAGCGCTGGAATCGCTCGGATCGTTTGACATCGTCCACGCCCACCTCACGTACGACCACGTCCTCGGCGCCATGCTCGCGCGCCGGATCAAAGCGCGGCTGGCGCGGACGTACCACTCCGAGCGCGTCCTTCGCCGCGATCCGTTCTCGCTCCTCCTCCAGCGCCGGACGCCGCTGCGCTTCGTGATCAACGAGACGTTCTCCGTTCCCGGCGCTACGTTCACGCCGCCGCCCGTCGATCATCGTGAGTTCACGCCGAACGGCGACAACGTCCGCGCGCGCTACGGGATCGATCCACACGTGCCGGTCGCCGTGTCGATCGGGAAGCTGACGCACGACCGCGGCTTCGAGCTCGCACTGCAATCGTTTGCGGTCGTTCGGCGGACATTGCCGGACGCCCGGATGATCGTCATCGGCCACGGCCCGCACCAGAACACGCTGCAGGTCCTCGCGCATGCGCTCGGCCTCGACGCCGTCTTCGCCGGCTATCACGAGGACGATCTCGCCGAGCACTACCGCGCCGCCGACGCGCTGCTCTTCGCCGCGCGCGGCTCGGACGAAGGGCACCGCGCCATCCTCGAAGCGATGGCCTGCGGCGTCGTCCCGGTCAGTGCGCCGATTGCCGGCGTCGAGGCGCTCGTCCGCGGCCTCGACACGCCGCTGATCGCGGCTGTTTCATCGCCCGAGGCAATCGCCATGCGCCTGACTCCGATCCTTGCGGCCCGCGGGATTTTGAGCAAAGCCGCCGTCGGGCAATCGCGGCAGTTCGGCTACGAGCGCGCGGCCGAGCGGCTCATGCGGGCGTACGAAGCACGGCCCGGAGAGGGCTAGCGTCGCCGCCGACGATCCGGAGCGGCAACGCGATCAGCTCGTAGTCGCCTTCGTCCACGCCTTCGAGCACCAGTCCCTCGAGATTCGCCATGTTGTGGTTCCCGAGGGCGTGGTGTGCTTCGAGCGGTTTGGAGTCGAACGGGTCGACCGACGGCGTGTCGATGCCGACGAGGATCACGCCGCGTTCGTGGAGTGTCTCGACGAGCTCCGGCGATAGCGACGCGAAGTCATCGTTCCAGTTGCGCGGATCGGGAAACGTGCCGGTGCGGAAGAGGACACGCGGCGCGGCAATGCGCTTCCCTTCAATGTGGCGCGGCAATATCCGCTCGCCGCGCGCCACTTCGACGTGCACAACGGTGCAGGGGCCGAGGTAGTAGTCGAGGGAGCGGGAGGCGATGTCTTCGCCATCGGGAACGTAGTGGCTCGCCGCGTCGGTGTGCGCGCCGACGTGGAGCGTGGTCCGGATATCCGACAGCGTCAGGTTCGCGCCGGCGCTCATCTCGGCATTGAACGTCTGCGCGAACGGCGTGTCGCCCGGCCAGACCGCGATCGTGGCGTCGATCGGAGGCGAGATGTCAATCAGCGCCACTCGTAATGCTCTTCGACGTGCATCATGCCGTTCGGGAGCTTCACGTCGAGCACACGCGAGCGCGGCATGTCTCCCCTGCCGACGCGCAGCTCGCCCGTTCCCGAGTCCTGACCGTCGACGACGATGTGGTACGTGAACTTCTTGTTCTGCGCGTCCCACGCGAGGTTCGTCATCTTGAGCGACTGATCGATCCCCCCTTCGGCGTTGTCGATCGTCTTCGCGCCGGCGGCGAGCGTCGCGAGGTCGTGCGTGATGCCGAGGCGGACGACGCCGATCGAGAGCGCGTGGCTGACCTCCGACGGCGACCCGCTCGCCTCCCAGCGGATGTGCGCCGGCTGTCCGCGCATGAAGCCGTCGGCGTCGATCGAGGCGAAGTTGTGCGGGAGGACGTTCATCGTGCCCGTGAAGCGCGACTCGACCGCGCCGGTCGTCGTGGTGTTGAACGCCATCGACCATTGCGAGGACTTGTCGAGACGCTGCTCGACGGCGGCGATCCGTTGTTCCGGCGTCGCGGACGGCGTCGAGGCGCAGGCGGCTGCGAAGAGTGCGAGGAAGACCAACAGCTTTTTCATTTCGAGGCGATCACTTTCAATTCAACGGCGATGGGCGTCGGCAGCGAGTCGACGCCGACGGTCGTGCGCGTCGGCTGCACGTCCGCGAAGAACTCGCCGTAGACCTTGTTGAAGCGCTGAAAATCGCGTTCCATGTCGGTGAGGTAGACGGTCACATCCAGGACCTTGTCGAGCGACGAGCCGGCCTCCTCGAGAATGGCGCGGATGTTCTCGATGC
>DASYSS010000025.1 GCA_036003045.1 Gemmatimonadaceae bacterium | reverse complement strand
TTCCTCCGCACGTCGTCGTGGTGACCGTTCGCACGGACAATCTGACCACAGGGCGCGGCGACCCCAGCGCGCGAGGGTTGCCGTTGTTTAGTCTGCTCGCAATGCCGTGAGTGGATCGACGCGCGTCGCCCGGCGCGCCGGGACGAAGCTCGCCAACATTGCGACGCCGGCGAGCGTTACGGCGACTGTCACGAGGATCACCGGATCGTGAGGCGCCACGCCATAGAGGATTGTGGCCAACAGTCGTGTGACCGCCAGCGTGAGGCCGAGTCCGACAACGACGCCGATCGTCGCCACCAGCATTCCTTGACGGAGTACCAGCCGCATGACGGCCGACGTCCGCGCCCCGAGCGCGACGCGAATGCCAATCTCACGAGTGCGCTGTTCGACCGAATACGAGATCAGTCCGAACAGCCCGACCGACGCCAGCAGTAGAGCAAGTCCGCCAAACACCGCCGCGAACCACGCTCCCACACGCACTCCGAGCAAGGCTCGGCCGTTTCGGATGTGATCCTCCATGCTGCGAATGTCGAAAACCGGCAGCGTTGGATCCATTGCCTTGATAGCGTTGCGGACCGGATTGATCAGCGCGATCGGATCGCCGGCCGTACGAACGTCCAGCGTGAACGATGACCGGTAGGTCTGCGCGTATGGCCGAAAGAAAAACGGCTTCGGCGATTCGCCGATTGAGAAATACTGAATGTCGCCCGAGATGCCGACAATCTCGATCAGCGGACCGTCCTTGCTCATGCGGAAGCGCTTTCCGAGCGCAGACTGCCCGGGCCAGATGCGCCGCGCGAGTGCTTGCGTCACCACCGCGACCTTGCGAGCGCGCTCATCGTCGCTTGCCTCGAAGCCGCGCCCGGCGATGATCGGCAGCGACATCGTCTGGAAATAGCTCGGCGTGACGATGTTGTTGAAGCAGCCGATCCCGTTCTCGGGCACCGGCGCCAACGGCACCTCGGGCAGAACGTACTCGATGTCATTGTTGTAGCCGAACGGCGTGTATCGCGACAGTGCAACCGCGCGAACACCGGGCAACTGGGCGACGCGGCTCTCGACGTCGCGCTCGAACTGCTTGCCGCGTACCGAGTCGTACCCTTGGATGCCAAGCTGCGCCGTGGCCATGAGCAGATGATCGATCTTGAATCCGACATTGATCTTCGACGCGTTGGCGGCGCTGCGCGCAAACAAAGCCGCGCTCACGACGATGGTGACGCACACGGCGAGCTGCGCCACGACGAGGAACGACCGCACGCGTTGATGCGCGCCGCTGCTTCCGCGTCCACCCGCCTTGAGCGCGTCGGTGAGGTTGGTGCGACGGAGCGCGAGCACGGGAGCGGTGGCGGCGAGCAGCGCCGTCATCACGATCACGCCGAGAGTGTACATCATCACGCGACCATCGACACCGATCGCCCAGCGAAGCGGAACGTCGGACGCGACGCGAATGGTCGCGAGCGCGCGGACGGCGGCGGTCGCCAAACCCAGCGCGCCGATGCCGCCGGCGATCGCGAGCAGCAGACACTCGATAATGACCCGACGCGCCAACCGCCATTGGCTCGCGCCGAGCGCCGAACGGATTGCCTGCTCCTTGAACTGCGTGGTCGCTCGGGCAAGCAGCAGGCTCGCGACGTT
>DASYSS010000024.1 GCA_036003045.1 Gemmatimonadaceae bacterium | reverse complement strand
GTGTGGCCGTACTCGTAAATGCCCTGGTAGCCGACGTTCGGGTACCGCTGCGATCCGGCGATGCCGTACCGCGCCCTCGCCTGCTCCACGCGCGCGGCTGCGATCCGCGCGTCGAAGCCGTTGTTCACCGCCTCATCGACGGGCGATTTCAGCACGGGATCGGGGAAGAGATCGGCCCACTGCACTTCGGCGGTCGCATTCTCCGGCACGCCGTAGTAGTGGTCCGGCACGGTGACCGTCGGACGTTGATAGTTCGGCCCGACCGTGCAGCCGGCGAGAACGAGCAGCGCAACGATGACCACGCCCCTCATCCGGCCTTCGGCCACCTTCTCCCCACTTCGTGGGGCGAAGGGTAATGGCGACACTCCAGCGTAATTACCCCTCGCCCCGCGAAGCGGGGAGAGGGTGGCCGAAGGCCGGGTGAGGGGGCGTGCAACCCGCTTCATGCGTGCGCCTCCACCGTCTCGACCTCGTGCGACAGCTTCGCTTCGAGTTTGCGCTCCGATCGAGCGAGGCGCTCCACAATCCCGTAGAGAGCGGGGATGAGGAAGACGCCGAGGATCGTCGCGGCGAGCATGCCGGCGACGACGACCGTGCCGAGGATCTGGCGCGATGCGGCGCCGGCGCCGGATGCGATCCAGAGCGGGACGCAACCGAGGATGAACGCGAACGAAGTCATGAGAATCGGTCGCAATCGCGTTCGCGCGCCGTGCAGCGCCGAGGCGACCAGATCACCGTTCTTTTCGAACTCCGCCTTCGCAAACTCGACGATCAGGATCGCGTTCTTCGCCGCGAGCCCGATCAGCACGATCAGACCGATCTGCCCGAAGACGTCGAAGTTGAATTTCCGGAGCAACAGGCCGAGGAACGCGCCGAACACCGCGACCGGCACCGAGAGGAGAACGCTGAACGGCAGCGACCAGCTCTCGTACAACGCGGCGAGAATCAGGAACACGAACACGATCGACAGCGCGAAGACGCGCCCCGTCGTGCCGGACGCCCTCTTCTCCTGGTACGAAAGGTCCGACCAGTCGTAGCCCATCTCGCGCGGGAGCGTCTGCGCGGCGACCTGCTCGAGCGCGTCCATCGCCTGCCCCGAGCTGTAACCCGGCGCCGCGGAGCCGTTGATCTGCGCCGCGCGGAAGAGATTGAAGCGCTGCGTGTACTCCGGCCCCGCGGTCGTGCGGACTGTGGTGAGCGCGGAGAGGGGGACCATGTTTCCGTCGTTGTTGCGGACGTAGAAGCGACCGATGTCGTCCGGCGTGATGCGATCGACCGCGTCCGCCTGCATGAACACGCGCCACTGCCGGCCGAAGCGGTTGAACTGATTCACGAACGTGCCGCCGAGGTACGTCTGCAGCGCCTGATAGACGTCGCCGATCGGCACGCCTTGCTTGAGCGCCTTGTCGCGATCGACGTCGACGTAGATCTGCGGCACCGCGGCGCGGAACGAGCTCGTCACGTTCTGCAGCTCCGGACGCTTCTTCGCCGCGGCGAGGAACTTCTGGAGGTTCTCGTTGAGCATCGCGACCGTGCCGCCGCTGCGGTCCTGCAACCAGAAGGAAAAGCCGCCCGCGGTCCCGAGGCCGGGAATCGGCGGTGGCA
>DASYSS010000023.1 GCA_036003045.1 Gemmatimonadaceae bacterium | reverse complement strand
GCGGTGGTGTCCCCCTGTTTGAGTGCCGCGTAGCCGTGTGCGTACTCGTGCGCGATGACCGAGAACAGCAGCACCGGCGCAGCCATCAACACATCTTGGATATGCAACGTCGGCAGTCGGGAGCGGGTTGGCGGTCGCCGGCCCGGAAGTGAGATGGCTCCGAGCGCGGGCCTTCGGTCCCGCGCGTAAGGTAGTAGTGCGTGAGGGAGGTGTCAAAGCATTATCGCGCCTTGACTTTCGCGTTGTTGAAGTCTAGCTTCAACCCCTCGCCGGAGCACCGTTGTTTCACTGGATTTGGAGAGTCGTTTTCGTGCCGAATATCGCGTCCGCCAAGAAGAACATGCGCAAAACCCGCGCGGCCACCGTGCGCAACCGTGCGCAACGAGCCGCCCTGCGGACGGCGGTCAAGAAAGCGGCGGCGCCGGGAGCCACCCAGGCCACGAAAGTCGCGGCCGTAAAGCTCCTCGATCGCGCGGCGCGAAAGGGCCTCATTCATCGCAACACAGCCGCGCGACGCAAGAGCGCGATCGCGAAAGCCGGGTAGCGAGGGACTCCCGAAGTCCGAGAACTGCCGAAGTCCGAAACTGCCCAAGTCCGAAACCGCCGAAAACCGAAACGGCCGGACTCCGAAGAACGACGCAACTGCGCGAGTCGGTATTGTGAAATGAAGAAGAGCCCGGGATCGCCGGGCTCTTTCGTTTTTCCTACACCGCCAGTCTTGTTTCACCAATCTCCGAGTTCGGCGGTGTCGCAGTTTGGCAGGTTCGGAGTTCGGGAGTCTCGCAGTCTCGGAGTTTGGAAGTCTCGGAATTTGGAAGTTTCGGTGTTCGGAAGGTTCGGCGCCGGCAGTTCTCTCTCAGAGAGCCGCGAGTTCAGCCCCACACCTCTCGCAGTACCACTCCGTCGGATAGTTCATCGCTCCGCACTCGCTGCACTTGAGCGTCTTCGACTGCTCCGTCTGTCCCGACGTGCGCAGTACGATCGGCGTGTTCGACGGCACGTTGGCCGCGAGTGGGCGCTCGACGCGCGTGGGATCGATTCGCACGCTTTCGACCAGTTGCTCCTGCGACGCACGGCCTCGCAACGGCACGTTGGCGCTTCCCACGTCGCGCGCGCGCGGCGGGGCCGGTGCTGTGGCGGACGCCGCTGGTCCATTGCCCTCGGGACCGACGACACCGCGCACGAACGCCATCTCGTCGAAGCGTCCATCGGGCGTGCGCAGCTGCCCGCGATCCGGCGGCGCCGGCTCGGTGGACGGGATGATTGGTTCGGCGCGCTCCGTCTTCGCGGCGGCCGACACGGCTGCGACCGCCGGAGCCGGCGGTGCGGCGGCCGGCGCGTGCACGGGCGCGGGACGCGGCGGCGCCGGCGGCGGCGGCGGACTGATCGGTGCCGCGGCGCGCGGAGGCGCGGCGGCAGGTGCCGGGGCCAAGGCTGGCGCCGGCATTTTCGGAAGACCGAGTGGCGGCGATTCGAGCGGTGTAGACGGTTGGCCCGGCGGCGTCGCGAAAGGCTTCAGCTCCAAGAGCGCGTCGAGCTCGCCGATTCGAGCCGACAGACCTGTCTTTTCGCCAACGAGTTGCTTGAGCGCATCGTCAACGGCCTTGAAGGCCGAATCGGCCTCGCCACCCTCGAGCTCGCCGACGTGCTGTCGCAACTCGAGCTCCGCGCGCTCGTCGCGGCGAAGTTGCTCTTCGGCCTCGAGCAGCGAACGGCGCGAGTGAAGGCTCGATCGCTCTTCGTTCACTGCCTGGCGGTGGACGGCCAGCTCTTCGTCGACGCGCTCCAACCGCCCGGTGTAGTCGGCTTTCACGCGCTCGAAGACGTGCTGCGGCGTGGTGTCTCGCCGAGCGTCGAGCGCCTGCAGCCACTTTTCGTATTTGCGGCGTTCGGTCAAAAGCGCCGGCAGTTCCTGTAGCGAGCGATTCGTATCGGTCATCGATGATCCTCGTGCCGCGAGCGAAGGGCGTCTACGTCGGCGACATTCAACTCCCGCACTCTGCCAACCGCGCGCGCCGCAAGCAGAATTCGCGCGGCGTGTTCGAGACTCTCCATTCTATGATGCGCCTCGGTCAGGGTCGCGCCGAGGGTCGTGGCTCCATGGTTGGCCAGCAAGAACGCGTCGTGGTGATCCAGATACGGTTCCAGCGCATCCGCCAACGCGTCGGTTCCGGGCGTGGCGTACGGCACCAGGGGTACCGCACCCATCTGCAAGATAACTTCCGGCAGCACGGGCGCCATAAAAGATTCGCCGGCCACCGCGAACCCGGTCGCTGTGGGCGGATGCGCGTGCACCACGGCCCTCACGTCCGAGCGCCGTGCGTAGATGCGGAGATGCATCGCAAGCTCGCTGGAGGGCGACAGGGTGCCGTCGAGCACCGCCCCCTTGTCATCGACGACGACCAGGTGCTCGGCGGTCACAATCCCCTTGGACAACCCGCTCGGCGTGACGAGAATCGAGCCGTCCGAGAGGCGCGCCGACACGTTACCGTCCGGACCCGCGATGAGCCCGCGCTCGTAGAGGCGGCGGCACACGCCGACGATCGCTAGCGCCAGCGCGTCGCGATCGCGCGCGCTCACTATCCCCTCGCTTTCCCCGCCCTCGCGGGCGCCGGCGCCGCGCCGTGCACGACGCGGCCGCCCACCAAGGTCCACCGCACGCGCCCGCGGAGCGTTTTCCCCGCGTACGGCGTGTTGCGCCCCTTCGACTTGAACGCCGCCGGATCGACCGTCCACTCGACGTCGGGATCGAACACCGTGATGTCGGCGACGCCGCCGCGACGCAGCGTGCCGCCGGGCAGCTTGAAGATGCGCGCCGGAGCACACGACATCTTCTCGACGAGCGTCGGCAGGTCGATGCGCTGTTGCGCGACGAGCCAGGTGAGGTTCACCGCGAGCGCCGTCTCGAGACCGACGATGCCGTTGGGCGCGTCCGAGAACTCGCGCTCCTTTTCGTCGTAGTGGTGCGGCGCATGATCGGTCGCGATGAGATCGATCGTCCCGTCGCGCACCGCTTCCTGAATCGCGGCGACGTCGTCCGCCGTGCGCAGCGGCGGGTTCATCTTCGCGTTCGTGTCGTAGTCGCCGACCGCTTCCTCGGTGAGCGACAGGTGATGCGGGCAGACTTCAGCCGTCACGTTGATGCCGCGCTCTTTTCCCCACCGAATGAGCTCGGCCGATCCGCGCGTGCTCATGTGGCAGAGATGGACGTGCCCCCCCGTCCGCCGCGCCAGAAGGATGTCGCGGATCGCCATGATCTCCTCGGCTTCCGACGGCACGCCCTTGAGCCCCAGGCGCGCGCTGACGATTCCCTCGTTCATCGCGCCGCCTTTGGCGAGCGTCGGCTCCTCGCAGTGATCGGCGACGGGAATGCCGAACGTGCGCGCGTACTCGAGCGCGGTCCGCATGAGGTGCGCGCTCACCACCGGCCGGCCGTCGTCGCTCACCGCCACCGCGCCGGCCGATACCATTTCTCCAAACTCGGCGAGCGACTCGCCTTTTTGGCCGACGGAGATGGCGCCGATCGGGTAGACGCGCGCCGCGTTCGCGCGCTGCGCTTGGCGGATGATGAAGCCGACCGCGGCTTGATTGTCCGTGACGGGATCGGTGTTCGGCATCGCGCACACCGCGGTGAATCCTCCCGCCGCTGCCGCGCGCGCGCCGGTCGCGATCGTCTCGACTTCCTCGCGCCCAGGCTCGCGCAGGTGGCAGTGCACGTCGACGAACCCGGGCGACACGACGAGGCCGGAACAGTCGAGGGTCTCGAGTCCGTCCCGCCCGTCGGCCTCGTTGCCGGCGCGCGGTCCGATCGCGGCGATCTCGCCGTCGACCACCAGCACGTCTCCCGTGGCATCGAGCGACTGCGTCGGGTCGATGATCCGCCCGCCGCGGAGGAGAAGCGCGTTGCTCACCGCTCGCCTCCTTTTTTCGCCGCTTCCGCCAGCTCCGGCCGTCCGCCCGAGAGGAGATAGAGCACGGCCATGCGCACCGCGACGCCGTTCGTCACTTGATCGAGGATCACGCTGAACGGACCGTCGGCGACGTCGGAATCGATCTCGACGCCGCGGTTCATCGGTCCGGGGTGGAGGATGAGCACTTCGCGCTTCGCCGCTTCGAGACGCTCGCGAGAAACGCCAAAAACTCTGTTGTACTCGCGAAGGGAGGGTATATACCCCGCGGTCATGCGCTCGAGCTGAAGACGAAGGACGTTCAACGCATCCGCCCACTCGAGCGCCGTCTCGACGCGGTCGAACACCGTCACGCCGAAGTCGTCGATCGCGCTCGGCAGCAGCGACCGCGGGCCGCAGACGGCGACCTGCGCGCCCATTTTGGTCAACCCCCAGATGTTCGACCGCGCGACGCGCGAGTGCAGCACGTCGCCCACGATGCACACCTTGAGTCCTTCGAGGCGCTTGAAGTGGTCGCGCAGTGTGAGCATGTCGAGCAGTCCCTGCGTCGGATGCTCGTGCGTCCCGTCGCCGGCGTTGATGACGTTCGACTCGATGCGGTCGGCGAGGAACCGCGCCGCGCCCGAGGCGGCGTGCCTGATGACGACCATGTCGATCCGCATCGCCTCGAGATTGCGCGCCGTGTCGACGAGCGTTTCACCTTTGCTCACGCTCGATCCGGACGCCGCGACGTTCACGGTGTCGGCCGACAGCCGTTTCTCCGCGAACTCGAACGACACGCGCGTGCGTGTCGACGCCTCGAAGAACAGATTCACGATCGTCGCGCCGCGCAGTGTCGGCACCTTCTTGATCGCGCGCTCGCTGATTTCCTTGAACGGCTCGGCGGTGTCGAGAATCAACCGGATTTGCTCACCGCTGAGCGGCTCGAGTCCCAGAAGATCCTTGCCGAGCGGATGCGTCACACCGTGTCCTCGCGCTGAGCGATGACGACGCCGTTCTTGCCGTCGATCTCTTCGACCAGAACGTCGACGCGCTGCGACGCGGGGGCCGAAATCTTCTTGCCGACGATGTCGGGTTGGATGGGCAGCTCGCGGCCGCCACGGTCGATCAAGACGGCCAAGGCGATTCGCCGGGGCCTTCCGAAATCGGCCAGCTCGTCGAGCGCGGCGCGGATCGTTCGGCCCGTGTAGAGGACATCGTCGACGATCACCACGCACTTGCCGTCGATGTCCACCGGGATCTCGGTCTGTCCGACGACCGGCCGCGGACCGACGGTTTGGAGATCGTCGCGGTACAGCGTGATGTCGAGTGCGCCTCGGGCGACGTCGGCCTTCTCACGCTCGCGGATCGTGGAGACGATTTGCGCCGCGAGCTGGACTCCGCGGCGCTGAATGCCGACGATGACGAGATCGTCGGTCCCCTCGTTCAATTCAACGATCTCGTCGGCCATCCGCCGAACGGTTCGGTCGAAGGCCCTCGCGTCGAGGACGGTGGTCTGTTTTGGCGGCGCGGCCATCGGGAGCACAATATAGAAGGGTCGGGACGCGATAGAAGGCCCGGTCCGGCTGTCACCCGAACGACAGGTCCGTCATCCCCGGGCGGCCGTACATTGAGTTCGACTCTCATCCGCCCACCACCGGAGTCGTCTCATGCGCTCGATTGTCGCCGTTCTCGCGCTCGGTGCCGTCGCGACGCTCCACGCGCAGGCCGCGGGGCCATACCAGATCTCTCATACTTATCCCGTCGGCGGGGACGGCAGTTGGGATTATCTCGTCCCCGACCCGGCCCACCACCGCGTGTTCATCGGCCGGCAGAACCGCGTGATGGTCGTCGACGAGAACGACGGCAAGCTCCTCGGCCAAGTGGCCGGCATCGACGGCGCGCACGGCACCGCGATCGCCGAGAGGTCCGGGCACGGGTTCGCGACGTCGGGCAACGACAGCTCGGTCGTCATGTTCGACCTCGCGACGTACAAGGTTCTGGGGCGCGCGCACGCCGCCGAGGACGCCGACGCGGTCATTTACGACCCGGCGTCGGATCGCGTCTTCACCTTCAACGGCGACGCGCACTCGTCGACGGTCATCGACCCTGCCACCGGCAAGACGATCACGAACATCGCCCTCGGCGGCAAGCCGGAGTACGGCGTCTCAGCCGGCGACGGCAAGGTCTACGCGAATCTCACGGACAACGGCGAAGTCGTGGAGATCGACGCGAAGAATCTCAACGTCACGCGGCGGTGGTCTACCGCGCCCTGCAAGAATCCCGTGGCGATGGCGATCGACGCTCGGCACAAGCGATTGTTCAGCGGGTGCCGCAGCGGCGTGATGGCGATCTCGGATTACGCCGCGGGCAAAATCGTGACGACGATCCCCATAGGCACGGGCGTGGACGGTGCGGGGTTCGATCCCGCCACCGGCGACGCTTTTGCATCGAACGCCGACGGCACACTCACGGTGATTCACGAGGACACGCCGGACACTTACCACGTGGTCCAAACGCTGCCAACCATGACCGGCTCGCGGAACATGGGGCTCGACCCGACGACGCACACAATCTTTCTCGCCGGCGCAAAATTCGGCGCCGCACCGGGGAACGCCGGCGGTCGACGAGGACGCGCGCCGATGGTCCCGGGTTCGTTCGTCGTGTTGGCGGTCGAGAGGACTCCCTAGGACGAAGGAGCCACCGGCGGCACGCGACGGTCTTCGGGTGTCCGTTCTTGGGATTGAAGGGGAAAGAATGTGACGGCGAGTGGCGCCTGACTCACCCGGGTCGTCCCGTGAGTGGTAGCTGCCAGAACCCACCCGCGACCCGTTCTCCTGCCAGTGCGCCTCTCCGGTTCCGACCTTCGCATCGCCGTCCGCTCGTTCGCGCGCCACCGCGGCTTCAGCATCGTCGCTGTCGTCTCGCTCGGCTTGGCGATCGCGCTCAACACGACGATGTACAGCGTCCTCGACGCGATGATCAATCCGCGCGTCGACGTGTCGCATCCCGAAGAGCTCTACTCCCTCAGCGTGTGGGGCGATCGGTTCGGAAAGATCACGCTTCAACAGCGCGCCGATATTCTCGGATCGGCATCCGGCATTCTGACAGCGACCGCAAGCTACCAAGGGGGCGCCTTCCGCGAGCCGGCGATGCTCGAGCATGGACACCGGTTGCGGCGCGGCGGAGTCGCGCAGGTATCGCCAAACATCTTTCGCTTTCTTGGCATCCGGCCGACCGAGGGTCGAGCCTTCACCGACGCCGACTACACCGATTCGTCTTCGCCCGTCGTGATCAGCACGGCGGTCGCGGGTGGACTCTTCCCGTTCGAGTCGTCGGTCGGGTCGACGATCAGCATCGACGGCGTGTCGCACCCGATCATCGGCGTCATCGATCGCGCGTCGCAGGTGCCGGGCGATCAGTTATCGGTGTGGATGCTCCCGCCACCGACCGTTCCGCTGAGTGCCCTGCCAGCAAACATCGCGCGCCTGCGCCCTGGGCTCACGCTCAAGCAGGCGCAGCCCACGATCGACGAGCTCTCGCACCGATTCGGCCTTCTCGCCGCGGCGGCCGGTGAGCCGCTCAAGGGCGCCGGCTTCCTGCTCAGGCCGATCGAGTACCGGCAATTTCATTTCGCCGGTTTTCACTTCGCGCTGATTGGCGCCGTGCTCGCGGTCTTGCTCATCGCCTGCGCCAATCTCGCGAATCTGCAGCTCGCGCGCGGTCTCGGGCGCAGCCGAGAGCTGGCGCTGCGAACCGCGCTCGGCGCGACGCGCCAGGACATCATCGCTCAGCTGCTGCTGGAGAGCTCGTTGCTCGCCGTGGCGGGGTTGACGTTCGGCTTGGTCGCGACGCTCTGGGCGAACAAGCTGCTCGAGGCGCACATTCCCCCAAGCGTCGCCGACTTCGTCGTGGCGCCGCAGACGAGCTGGCGCATGTTCGCGTTCGGGATCGTGGCCTGCGTCGTCTGCGTGGTCATCATCGGCCTCGTCCCGGCGCTTCACGTGTCGCGCGCCGACCCGAACGAGCTGCTCAAATCGGGCGCGGGGACCGGCGCGAACGCGCGTAACCGCCGCAAGTACTCGCTCATGATCATGGTCGAGATGGGGCTGGCGCTCGCCGTGTTGAGCGGGACGGCGCTCGTCGTGCGAAGCGCGTTCGTCTTTGATTCGTACGAGACCGGCTTCGATCTCAAGCCGCTGTCGGAGGCATGGGTCTTCAACCGCGCTCCTCACGTGAGCAAGCGATACGTGGACGCGGAGAACGAAGTTCTGAGTTTGATCGCCAGCGTCCCCGAGATCGCCAGCGCGGCGGTTCGATCCTTCGACTTCATGAAGGACAATGGGATCGCGGCCGTCGACGTGCACGGTGACAAGCGCGCCTATCAGGCGCTCCGCAAAGGCTACGACGTGGTGTCGCCCGGCTATTTGCGTACGATGCAAATCCCGATCATCGAGGGCCGCGATTTCCTCGATGGCGTCGGGTCGACGGGCGAATTGATCATCGACAAACAGACCGCGATGTACCTCTGGCCCGACGGCCACTGGATCGGAAATCAGATCAAGCTCGGCAGCGATTCCTCCCACGCTCCCTGGGTTCGCGTCGTCGGCGTCGCCGGACAGATCCGCAACTACGTCAATCAGCACGACGTCGACAACCCGCACGCGCCGCCGCCGCACTCGCTCGGGGCGATGTACTACCGGCCGGCGGCGACGGACTCGTTTGTCGCCAGCAAGTTCGGGTACACGGCGAACGTCATTGTTCGTGCGCGGCGCGATGCCGAACACATGCCCCTCAACGTCCGCCGCGCGTTCGCCAAGCTTCCTGCGTCGTGGACAACGAACGTGGAAACGATGGAAGACGCGATGGGACTCCTGCGGCTTCGCGAGAGCCACGACTTCGTGGCGGACATCTTCGAGCTGTTCACCCTGCTGGCGCTCGGTCTCGCGGCGCTCGGCATCTACGGCGTCGTCGCGCACTCCGTCGCCGAGCGCAAGCGCGAGTTCGGCGTCCGCATCGCGCTGGGCGCGGACACCCGTCACATCCTTCGCGCAGTTCTTCGCGAAGGCAACGCGGTAGCGCTGGGTGGAATCGCGGTCGGTCTGCTCTGCACGAAGTACACGATGAACTGGCTGTACGCCTTCTCGTTCGACGGCGATCAGTACGACGCGCCCCTCTTCGCCGCGATGGGCGCGGTCCTCTTCACCGTCGCGATCGTCGCGGCAGTCGTTCCCGCGCTCAAAGCGACGCGTATCGATCCAGTCGAATCGATGCGATCGGAGTAGGCCGGTCTCAGCGACCCAGAAGCGCCGCGTACACCTCTGACGGGAGTCGTGCCGCCAAGTCGGCCGTGTTCGGGATCTGGTTGATCATGAATACGACCGTGAGCTTCTCCTTCGGGTCCACGAACGCGATCGTGCCGTAGCCTCCGCGCCAACCGAACGTCCCGAGCGACTTCGGCCCATCCGCGCCGAGGCTGTCGATCGTGTAGAAGCCGAAGCCGAACCCCTGCCCCGGCACTCCATACCGCGCGCCAATCTGGTTGTGCGTCATGAGATCGACCGAGCGCGATGAGAGAATTCGCACGCCGCCGAGCGTGCCGCCGCCGCGGATCATCTCCAGAAACCGCGAGTAGTCGCTCGCCGTCGAGAGCAGCCCCGCCCCGCCCGCGAAGTTTTTGCGCGGGCCGTCCACGTAGTTGCCCTGTCCACGCGGCCCATCGGGCGCGCGAGCGGCGTGCTTCGTGGAATCGCTCGCGTAGACCGCGACGAGCCGCGCGCGCATTCCGGCAGGCAGGAAAAAATACGTCTCGTTCATGCCGAGCGGTGCGGTGATCCGATCGTGGACGTACTTGTCGAGCGGCATGCCGGCCGCGCGTTCGACGACGCATCCCAGGATGTCGAGGTTGTACCCGAATACCCAACGCTCCCCCGGCTGCGCGACGAACGGGAGGGTGCCGAGCCGCTCCATCGTCGCGCAGGCCGGTTCATCCTTGTCCGCTGTGTACCACCCGAGCCCAGCGCCCGCGCCGGGACCCAGCGCCTTGGCCGCGTAGCGGGCCGCGACCTGCGGCTCGAGTCCGTACGAGATCCCGGCCGTGTGGGTGATGAGATCTCGTATGATGATCGGACGGCGCGCGGGCATGAGGGTGCGGCCGCTGTCCCCCGGCGCGTCGCTCGCGACGAATGTCTTCGCGTAGGTCGGCAGCCAGCGCGACACCGGATCGTCGATCGACAGCTTGCCCGCCTCGGCGAGCTGCAGGATCGCCACCGACGTCACGGGCTTGGATTCCGACGCGATGCGGAAGATTGCGTCGGCGGTCATCGGCCGCTTCGCTTCTCGGTCCGCCCACCCCACGGCCCTTTCATGGACGACTTTGCCGTCGCGCAACACGAGCACGACCGCGCCGCCGATCCGGTTCGAGTCGACGTAGCTCTGCAGAAAGCGGTCGATGCGCGAGTGGTCCTGGGCGGCAACCGTTCGCGCTGGCGACAGCATGAGGCCGGCGACGAGCGCCGCCGCTGTGATTCGCGACGGCGGGGTGAAGCGCGCGACACGCGTCGGAACGGCACTCATCAAGCGCCTCCTCTTTGGGAGCGGCGTTAAGTCGTGGCTGCCGTCCTTGGTCAAACGGTCCCGGCGAGCGGGACCGGACAACGGTCGTTCTGATTATACACGATTTCGGCCGACGCCACGCGCGCCCGGCCGAGTGGGAATCAGAGAACCGAATCGCTTGGAGAGAAAGCGCCACTCGAGCATGGCGGCGAATCCGCTCAACACCATGCTGCCGCTGAGGTAGTACACCGCTTCGAGCGCGATGCGCGTGGGATTGTACTCGGCGAACGTTCCGCCCATGACGGCGTTCCCGGCGGCCAGACTGGCGCCCAGTACCATGCCGACGTGCAACACACGCTCTTCTATGAACAGATGGCGACCTAGCCGCCGGGCGTCCTGCCACGCCTCGCGATCCATCTCGTCATTCGACACGCAGGCGAGGAAGGCAGCAACCATGCCCTTGCCTGCGTCTTGGGCGGGTACCCTTCCCGCTCCGGCCGCCTTCGTCAGTGGATCAGCGCGTACATCAGATAGTTGACGCCGAGCTTGTACGCCTCGTTCGACTCGTCGATCGGGCGAAACCCCGACGCCGAGTATTCCCAGTAGTTCGAGAGGTCGGTGTTGAAGTTGATCATCACCATCAGGCGCTTCGTCCGATCGTTGCCCGCGAAGACTCCCTTGAAGACCGGCGGCCCGTAGTCATAATACTGCTTTACAATATCGAATGATGGAATGTCAAAGAACGAATGAAAAATCGGGTGGGACAGCTCCATGTCGATCGGATGAAGCCCCGGCAGCACGAGGCCGAGCATGGCTTCGAGGTTGGTCCACCCCGATTGCCCGCGCCGTGTGTCCTCCCGCGAGTCGTCGATGATCAGGAAGCCGCCCTTGAGCAGGTATTTCCGCAGCGCCCCGACTTCCTTCTCGTTGAGCGTCAGGTAGCCGCCCTCGACGAGGAAAGCCACGGGGTAGCGAAACAACGCCGGATCGTCGATCGCGATGACGTTGGTCGCGTCGAGATGCGGGCGAAGCGTGCTGATGTCGGCCGTGATCTTGAGCAGGTTCGACTCGGCCGTCCCGTGATCCGTGTACCCGTAGCCGTGGGCCCACGACGGCTCGCCGCGATAGTAACACTGCCCCGGACCACCGGTGTATTTGAGTCGCGCGAACGTGAACCGGCCGTCGTACGGGATGTTGTAGATCGGCGGGTCCGGGCAGAGGTAGCCGCTGAACCCGTTGCGTTGGCCCGTCGCCGGCGGCGTCGCGGCAAACAGCAGCAGTGTCGCCGTCGCGGCGACGATCCGTCTATTCACAGACCGCGGTTCTCCGGAGATACGTCGTGAGCGCCGCGTTGGTCACGTCGCGGATTCTCGCCGAGACCGCGGGGTGATGGATCTCGGCCAGAACGCGGTCGGTCAGCGGGCCGAGGAAGCGCGCGTACTTGGAGAGCGACGTCTGATCGTCGGCGTCGATCGCGGCGCGCACCGCTTGTACCGTCGCCGGCGGGAACAGCTCCAAGCGTCCGACGAAGACCCTCGCGACTCGCGTCGGCGCCGGCGTGATGTCCAGCGGAAGAACGTCGTCCACCATGTGCCGCGGCATGATGTAGAACACGCGCAGCCCGTCCTCGAACCACGAGTCGCGCCATGTCTCCACCATCGCCGAAGCTTCCTTGGCGGTGAGTCCCTGCGCGGCGAGCGTCTGCTCGAGCGTGTGGCGCAGTCCGTCCATGGTTCCGTCGAGCGCGGGCGGCACCGACAGCAGGTCGCCGCCGATCAACCCCAGGACGCGGTATCCGAGCTTCGCGCCGCGCCGTTCGAAGAGAATGGTTGCCGGGATTTCATTCGCCGAGAGATTCTTCAGCAGAACCCGACCGTCGCTCTCGAACGACGCGCCGAGCGGAACGTCGAAGTCGGCGACGCCGCGATAGAAGAGGAAGCGCTCGCGCGCTCCGCCCACGGACAAGGGCGCGGCATCGGTGCTTCTGGCCGCGTAGTACCGCGACTCGACGCGCTCGGTCGGGAACACCGGCGCGGCCGTCGGCGTCACCCGCACCGCCGGCCAATCGATCACGCCGGTCGTCGCCGCATCGTGAAGCGTCGCCGCGCTCACGGCTCCTTGTGAAACGGTGGCCGGTGGAAACCACTCGGTCATCAACCCGTGATGGAAGCTGACGCGGACGTGCACCGTCGTGTCGCGGTCCGAGTAGAAGTAGAGGACCGGCGTCTCCATCCGAACGCGCGCCGCCATCTGACGGCGGGCGAGGTCATAGGTCGCGGACGCCACGGCGGTGGCGACGGTGGTTCCCGCGGGCCGAGCGGGCAGTGTCTTGACGAATTGATCGTTGTTGAAGTGCTGCACGAAGCACGGCAGGTCGCTCGGCCCGCCGAGCGGCAGCCAGTCGATCGCCCGGCCGTCGGCGCCGGCGACGCTGGTGAATGTTCCCCACTCGTGCACCGTGAGCTCGCCGGACTTCGCTCGCGGCAACTCGGCGACTCGCGCGCTGATCGACACGCCGGCCGACATCGCGAACACCCCTGCCATCACGGAGCGACGCATGCTCCTCTCCTGAACGCTCGATGATTGGACGACCCCACGCCGACATTGTGAGTCACACCTTCGAACGTTCGATCGTTTGCCTGGTATGAAGCTCGCACGGCGGACTGATCACGCCAGTGCCGTTTGTTTCTCTTTATACACTGGAGGTTTCGCTCATGCGCCATCTCGTGCTCGCCGCGCTCGTGACGCTGTCATCGACGGCTTCGGCGCAGCTCCGCGTTTCCGTCGGAGCCGGCGCCGGTTTGTCGGGTTCGACTGAATCTTCCCTCTCCGATGGAAGCGGCGCGCCGGTTCTCATGGCCGAAGTCGTCCGGCCGCTCTTTCCCGGCCTCGGTCTGGGCGCGGAAGTCGACTACTGGAAGGGTCGCGTATCACAGGTGGCGTTCGCCACGGCGCTCGTGCAGGCGCACCTCCCGGTCATCCCACTTCACGTGAAGGCCGGACTCGGCTACGGCAACGGCGACCCCGATGGCAATGGCAACGTAGCCGGGCTCGCGGGTCAGCTCGGCGCGATGTACGACATCACGTTTCCCGGCGCGCCGGTTGCGCTCAGCGTCTTCGCCAACGCGTTGCTCGCGCACGCGAAACTGCGCAGCGTGCAGACCGTCGACGCGGGCTTGGCCATTACGTGGAAATGAGCATCTGAGCTCGTTCGCTGGTGGCTTCATTTATGCGACCTGATGGGCGCCACCACGAACTCCCTTCACGCGAGACGAGGAACCAATGGCGAGAATGGACAGCTCCGGAGACTTTTCGCGATCGGCCGATTTGCAGCGGGCGTCTGACGAGGTGATCGCTCGATTGGAAGGGCTCGGCATCGCGCTCAACGGCGACGAGAGTCCCGAAGCGTTGATCCTCGTGCTCGAAGAGGTGGAGCGGTTCGAGGAGGCGGTTGAGGAATGCGGAGGCGATCTGATGCTCGACGAAAATCCCCCGGGCACCGTGGCGCAGCCTGACGATCCCCGTTTCGCGCTTCCGCTCCGTCGGGCCGACGAGACGATTCGCTCGTATCGCGAACGGCTTGCCCGCGCGACGGACGACCTGGTCAGCCAACAGGAGTAGACGACGCGAGAGAACGGCGAAGGGGGAGCGACGGCACAGCAACAACCGGCGAACATCGACGAAGACTGAGAACGGCGTCCAGAGCGAAGCACCGCTCTCGGCGCCGTTCGGATTTTGTATCCTCGCCTTTTCGCTCTTTCGGCGCCGCGGGCCGCGCATTACTCTACCTATGTAGAGTTCTACCTACCTCCGCTCCCGATGCCTTCTTTCCGCTTGACCTACCCCACCGCGATCGTGCTGCTCGCCGTCACGCGTGGTTTTCGTCACGGCTTCGACATCATCGACGTGTCGGGACTCAAGAGCGGGACGGTCTACCCGATTCTCCGCCGGCTCGAAGACGCCGGCATGCTTCGCGCGCGGTGGGAATCCGTCGCCGACGCGCGCGACGCGCAGCGGCCGCCGAGACGCTACTACCAGATCACCGGGGCCGGCTCGCAGGCGTTGCGCGACGCCCACGAGCGATATCCCGGACTCGCGCGCACCCTCGCGCCCGGCGCTACGCCCGCCACCACGTGACCGCGCACGATCAAGGGCGCCTTCCAGGCGAGACGCTCGTACGCCTCGCGGCCTACGCTCTCCCTGCGTCCCGACGCGAGGAATGGCTCGCCGAGTGGCTGGCCGAATTGGAGTGGAACTGGCGGGGCGATCCCCAGGCGCGACGCTCGCCCCGCGATGCATTCCGGCTTCGGCTGCGATGCGTCGGCGCGATCGTCGACGCGGTGACGCTCCGACGCCGCATCGAGCGCGGTGACGAGAGTCGCTCGCACAGCATGGCGGGCGACGCCTGGTTTGCCGTTCGGTCGCTTCGCCGTACGCCGATGTTCACGGCCGTCGTCGTCACGACGCTCGCGCTGTGCATCGGCGCGACGACGTCGGTGTTCAGCATCGTCGAGTCGGCGCTCCTCAACGGCCTGGGCTACCGCCAGATCGACCGGCTCGTCGCCGTCTGGTCCGACAATCCCAAGGAGAGCAACGACCACTATCAGGTCTCGGTGGGCGACTATGTCGACTGGCGGGCGCGAACGCATTCGTACGCGCAGCTCGCCGGCTTTTTTCCGTCGTGGAATGCGCTCTACGCCGGACCCGATGGCATGGAGCGAATCGACGTCGGCGCGGTATCGGCGAATTTCCTCCGGACGCTCGGCGCGTCGCCGTCGCTCGGCCGCGATTTCGCCGACGGCGAGGACCGCCCGGGAGCGGCCGGCACGGTCATCCTGTCGCACGACTTCTGGTCGCGTGCCTTGCAAGCCGACCCGCGGATCGTGGGCCAATCGCTCACGTTCGACGGCAAACCCTACGTCGTGATCGGAGTCCTCAGCTCGCGCTTCGTGTTTCCACAGGCGAGGGTCGACGTGCTACTCCCGCTCTCTGTGCTCGGCACGTACCTCGAGCGGCGCGAAGTGCACATGCTTTCCGTCGTCGGGCGGCTTCGCGATGGCGTTGTCATCGACGCCGCTCGCCGCGAGGCTGCTCCGATCGCGGCCCAACTCAGAGAGGAACACGCCAAGGAAGACGGCGCGCTTGGGATCACCGTGCGTCCCCTGCGCGACGATCTGGCCGGCGAGGTGCGGCGCCCCATTCTCATACTGTTCGCCGCGGTCTGCGCCGTGCTTCTCATCGGGTGCGCCAACGTGACGAATCTCATGTTCGGCCGCGCGTGGAGCCGCCGTCAGGAGCTGTCGGTGCGAATGGCGATGGGTGCGTCGCCCGGAGCCATCGTCCAGCAGCTGCTCGTGGAAAGCGCGGTGATCGCGATCGCCTCTGGCGCGGTGGGTGTCGCGCTCGCGATGGTCGCCACGCGCGCCCTCTCGAGTCTGCTGCCGTTGTCGATCACGCGACTTGGACCGGTCGCGCTCGACGGACGCGTGCTCGCGTTCACGCTCGCCGTCAGCGTCGTCGTGACACTCGCGTGCGGCGCGGCGCCGGCGCTCGGCGCGGCGCGAGGCACGTCGGGCGGAACACTGGTCGCGTCGGCGCGAATGTCACACGGGCGCAGCACGCGCCGCATGTACCGAGCTCTCGTCGTCGGCGAGCTCGTACTCGCGCTCGTGCTGACGGCGGGCGCCGGACTCCTCATCAATAGTTTTGCTCGACTCTCCGGCGTCGATCCCGGCTTCCGCCGGGATCGCGTCGTTCGCATGAAGTTCGCCCTGCCGCAGAATACGTACGCGACGCCCGCGTCGCGCTTTCGGTACAATCAATCGTTGCTCGAGCAGGTACGCGCCCTTCCCGGCGTACGCGCTGCCGGGACGATCAACCGGTTCCCGCTTCACGACGGCATGGTGACCACCGCCGTCATGGTCGAAGGCGATCCGGCGCCGCCTCCGGGATTGGCTCCCACCGCGGACTATCGGATCGCGAGCGTCGGGTACTTCCGCGCCATGGGAATCTCGATGGCAGCCGGCCGCGACTTCGCGGCGACGGACAACACCGACTCGACGGCGCACCTCGTGGTGATCGTCAACGAGACCGCGGCGAGAACGATTCTTCATTCGCCGAATCCAATCGGCAGGCGCGTGGGGCTGGGTGGAAACGCCCGCCCGCTGTTCACGATCGTGGGCGTCGTCCGCGACGTGCATGACCCGTCGCTGCGCGAGGCGCCGCGTCCGCAGGTGTTCTTGTCCGCCCAGCAGGCGCCGCAAAGCGGCGGCAATCTCGTCATCTATTACGAGGGCACCTCGGCGCCGATCGTCGCCCAAGTGCGCCGACTGGTGCAATCCATCGACAACGGCGTCCCGCTGTTCGACGTTCAAACGATCGGCGACGTGCTCGACAAGGCCAGTGTCTCGGACCGCTTCACGACGGTGGTTCTGAGCGCTTTTTCGTTCCTCGCGCTTTTATTGGCGGGGCTGGGGACGTATGCGGTGATGGCGTACGGCGTCAGCGAACGCACGCGCGAGATCGGCGTCCGCATGGCGCTCGGCGCGCGCGCGACGGACGTGCTGGCGATGGTGATGCGCGAAGGCGCGGTGCTCTTCGCGCTCGCGCTGCCCCTCGCCCTCGGCGGCGTGTGGGCCGGCACGCGCGCGATGCGAAGCTTGCTGTTCGACACCGCGCCCGACGACCCGCGAACGCTGGCCTTTTCCATCGCCGCACTCGCGGTTGCGACGGCCGTCGCCTGCTATCTGCCCGCGAGAAGAGCATCGCGCGTCGACCCGACGACCGCGATCCGCGGATGACTTCCCCGATTCAGAAAGGACTCTTCATGATCCGTTCGCGACGGCTCAGTTCGCTCGCGACCGGCTCCGGAGCCGCGATATGTTGGCACCTCCTCAGCCGAGCCGCCAACATGTCGCCGCGCTACAGTGTCGCTATCGCTCTCGCCGTTGCGTTCTTCCCGGCGCTCCGAACGGAGTCGGTCGCGGCGAGCCACGCACGGTCCGGCCATGTGGCGGCCGATCCCGACGCGTGCTCGCTGCTCACTCAGGACCAGGTGAGCGCGGCTATCGAAGCGAAGTCCCTGCCAGGGGAGCCTTCCGGCAAAGGGAAGGCGTGCATCTGGTCCGACGACCCCAAGCACGACGTCGGTCATCGGCGCGTCACGATGTCGATCGGCTCGCTCATCGGATTCAACAACGGCAAGTCGATTCCGAACATCAAGACCGAACCGGTGACGGGGCTCGGCGATGACGCCTACTACATGATCTATCGCGCCGATGGACCCCTGCTGGTGGTGCGCAAAGGCAACGTGGTATTCACCGTCCGCCTTCTCGACGGATTGAAGCTGAAACCAATCGGGGAGGCCCAGCTGAAGGCCCGCGAGCTCGCGCTCGCGAAGGACGCCGTGGCGAAATTGTAGAACCGAGTCTCAAGCAATCCCGGTCCCCACTTCGGTCAGTTCATGAGCTTGCGCGCGAAATACACGTACTCCAGCGCCGAGGTGTGCGCCTGCTCGGCCAGGTTCGCGCCGGCGCCATGTCCTCCCTCCGTCACCTCGAAGAACATGTAGGGCAGACCCATCGCGGCCATCTTCGCCGCGAATTTGCGCGCGTGCTGCGGGCCGACGCGGTCGTCTTTCGTCGTCGTCCAGATGAGCGGCTCCGGATACTTCACGCCGGCCTTCAAGTTCTGGTACGGCGAGATCGACGCGAGAAACGCGCGCTCGGCCGGGACGGACACGCTGCCGTACTCACCGACCCACGAAGCGCCGGCGTCGATCTGCTCGTAGCGCAGCATGTCGAGGAGCGGCACCTGAATGTCGACCGCGTTCCAGAGATCGGGATGCTGCGTCATCTCGACGCCCATGAGGAGCCCGCCGTTCGATCCGCCCATGATGCCGAGGCGGCGCGGACTCGTGATCTTGCGCGAGATCAGATCCTGCGCGACGGCGGCGAAGTCGTCGTAGATCACCTGGCGATGCGTCTTGAGCCCCGCTTCGTGCCAGGCCGGTCCGAATTCTCCGCCGCCGCGAATGTTGGCGAGAACGAACACGCCGCCGTGCTCGAGCCAGAGCTTGCCGACGGTTCCTGAATAGGACGGCGTGTTCGTGACCTCGAATCCACCGTACGCGGTCAGGACCGTCGGGTTGGCGCCATCGAGCTTCATGGCCTTCGGATGCACGACGAAGTACGGCACTTTGGTTCCATCCTTCGACGTCGCCTCTCGCTGCTCGACCGTATCGCGCGACGCGTCGAATTGCGCGCGGAGCGTCTTCGTCACGGCGATGGTCGCCGCGCGCGCGTCGGCGAGCCAGACGCTGCTCGGCGTCAAGAACCCGGCGACGTTCACGAACGCTTCCGTGCCTTGCCGGTTCACGTCGGAGATCGAGACCGCCAGGTTGTCGGGAAGCGACAGTTGCGCGCGCGTCCACGTTCCATCGGCCGCGCGCGTGAACACGAAGGCCCGTCCGCGGACGTTTTCATAGACGGTGGCGACCAGCCGGTCACGCGTCGCCGCGGCGCCGTCGACCGACTCGCGCGGTCCGGGCTCGAAGACCGCGACCGGAGCGAGGCGCGTCGGACTCGTCGCCGCTTTCACGACGTCGAAGGACGCCAATGACCCCGTGCGGATGTGCGCCGACCCTTCGTCCCATGGCTCCGACAGCTTGACGATCACCTGGCCGTCGACCATGCCGACGGGTTGCGACTTTGCCGGCAAGGCGAGCTTCGCGACCCCTGACGTGCCGACGTTGTAGTACTCTGTTTGAAAAAAGCTGACACCTCGATATACGATCACGATCCGGTGACCGGCGCCGTCGTAGATGCTCCCCGGGCCGACCGAGACGTCCTTGGCGACCCCGCGGAACACTTCCACCGCCGCGGAAAGCGGCTGCCCGCGCACGAGTCGCTTCACCACGTACGGATAGCCCGACGCCGTCAACTCGCCCTTGTTCCATTCGCGCGAAATGAGGAGCGTGTCTTCGCCGACCCACGCGGTATTCTGTTTCCCGTGCGGCAGCACGAAGCCGTTCTTGGGGAACGAGCGCGTCGCGAGGTCGAACTCACGCACCGTGATCGCGTCTTCGCCGCCGTCGGACAGATTGAGCAGGCACTTTCGTTCGGCGGGCAACGCGCAGTCGGCACCTTCCCAAACCCAATTCGCCTTTTCGGCGCGCGCGAGGGAGTCGAGGTCGAGCACCGTCGTCCATTGCGGCGATGCCGTGCGATAACTGGCGAGCGTCGTCCGACGCCAGATGCCGCGAACATGCGCGCTGTCCTGCCAGAAGTTGTAGAGCTGGCCGCCCAAAAAGTGAACGCGGGGAATGCGATCGCTCGCCTGCGCCACGGCGAGCGCGTCGTGATTCAACGACGCGAAGCGAGGGTCCTTCTCGAGCACCGCCATCGTCTTCGCGTTCTCGGTCGCGACCCAGGCCATGGCGCGAGCGCCGCGCTGATCCTCGAGCCACAGATACGGATCCGAAGGAGAGCCCGATGCTCCCGCCTGTGTTTGCGCCCCCGCCGAGGCGCGGGCAAGCGCGAAGAGGGCGAGCGAGAGCGAGAGGACACAGCGGGACATCGCGGCTCCGTGAGAGAGGGACTCGCTCGGGAATTGAGGAGTTAGCCACGAGGGACGCAAGACAGGCTTGCCGGTCCGCGTCGTTGCGCTATCGCATGTTCCCCGTATGCCCGAGAGAATACCGCCCCGGCTGTGGCCAAACGCACAAGCCGTGCGGCTCATTGCCGACCGGAATTCGGTGGGTGAGCGTGCCGGTCGCCGTATCGAATACGTAGACCTCGCGGTCGTACCGCCCGCTCACCCACAACTCCTTTCCATCGGCCGTGACGTTCCCCATGTCGGGGCTTCCGCCGCCGAGAATCGTCCATGTCGAGACGACTTTGCGGGCAATCGGGTCGACGACGCTCACCGACCCTTCGCCGTGTGGGTGCGCGATGAGCGTGTTCCACCCGCGATTCGTCACGTAGAACAGCCGGCCGTCGCGGCTCGGATAGATCCCGTGCGTTCCCTTCCCCGTGTGAATAAAGCCGATCTGCCTGAACGCAATCGGGTCGATGAGACGAACGCCGTCGGCCTTCATGTCGGCCACGAAGAAAACGCTCCCGTCGGGCGACGACCGGATGTCCTGCGGCATGGCGCCCGACGTATCGTCGAGCGCGAGGTATTCGACCGGTTTCTTGTCGGTGAGGTCCACCTTCAGGAGCCGCCCGTCGAACTCGCACGTCGCGATGGCATAACGGCCGTCGTCGGTGAATTCCATGTGGTCGATGCCGCGGCAGTCGGTCTTGACCGACTGCAGGAGTTCCATCGTCACCGGGTCGTGAAAATCGAGTTGTTGGTGCCCCTCAGCCACCACGATCGCGAGCCGCCCGTCGGGGCTGTAGTACATGTTGTACGGATCGACCACGTGAACCGGCGTGCCTTCCTTGCCCGTGAACGGATCGATCGGCGTGAGCGTGCTCGAACCGTTGTTGAGAACCCACAGCGTGGTGAGGTCGTACGACGGCACGACGTGCTGCGGCACTTTGCCGGTCTTGAAGGTGGTGACGACCGTGTAGGTCGTCGGGTCGATGACACTCACCGTTCCCGAACGTGAGTTCGGTACGTAGACCAAGGGCTTGGCCCGGGCGGCCACGGGCGAGAGGGCGTTGGCGCCGGTCGCCGCGTAGATGTTGACGACGCCTTTGGGATCCTCGACCTCGCCCGCCGCCGTGTACGCCGTGTAGTGCCGCTTGCCGTCGGCGGCGACGAGACGGTCGCGTTCGTCGCGCGAGCCGCGGCAGGCGAGTCCGAGGAACAACACCGGGCTCAGGAACCGCAGACACATCCTTGTCGCTCGCATACCTGCCCTCTCGAAAGGCAAGAGCGATTCCCCGGCGCGGCCGCTCCCCGTGACAGCGATTGGAGGGTTCTCCATATTTGCGCGACTCGCATGCGCGGACCCGACACGACGCCGCGACACCCGCGCGGCATCCCCACGAAGCCTCCGCATCGAAGACCGTGACTGAATCCACGTCCGCCGACGCAATCGGCGCCGCAGTCGACGGCCGATACCGGATCGAGCGCGAGATCGGGCGCGGGGGCATGGCCACGGTGTATCTCGCCGACGACTTGCGTCACGGACGACAGGTCGCGCTCAAGGTGCTCGATCCCGAGCTCGCGCACGCCGTCGGTCCGGAGCGATTCCTCCGCGAAATCGAAATCGCGGCCCGGCTCAGCCATCCGCACATCAT
The DNA here is from genome assembly GCA_036003045.1 of Gemmatimonadaceae bacterium. Lineage (NCBI taxonomy): Bacteria > Pseudomonadati > Gemmatimonadota > Gemmatimonadia > Gemmatimonadales > Gemmatimonadaceae > Gemmatimonadaceae bacterium. Next base: position 67,582 of record DASYSS010000023.1, on the reverse strand, counting down.
GCCCCTCTTCGATTCGGGCACCGCGAGTGGACATCTGTTTTACGTGATGCCGTTCGTGCGAGGTGAATCGCTGCGGCAGCGGCTCGAGCGCGAGCGGCACCTTCCGGTCGCCGACGCCCTCGCGATCGCGCGCGACGTGTCCGAGGCGCTCGAGCACGCGCACGCGCGCGGCGTGATTCATCGCGACATCAAGCCCGAGAACATTCTCATCTTCGAGGGCCAAGCGATCGTGGCCGACTTCGGCATCGCCCTCGCCGCGAGCGCCGCCGCCGACCGGCGTCTCACCGGCACCGGCCTGATCGTCGGCACGCCCGCGTACATGAGTCCCGAAGCGCTGCTCGATGAGGGCAGCGACGCGAGAAGCGATCAATACAGCCTCGCCTGCGTCGTCTACGAAATGCTCGTCGGCGAGCCGCCCTTCGCCGCGCCGAGCTCACAAGCGATGATCGCGCGCCGTCTCATGGACACGGCGCCGTCGATGCGCCGGCTCGGTTCGACCGTGCCCGTCGCGGCCGACGATGCCGTCAAGCGAGCGTTGGCCAAGGAGCCGGCGGCCCGCTTCGCGTCGGTCGCGGATTTCGCGCGCGCGTTGACCGCACCCAGCGAGCGGCGGTCGAAGAGCGTCGCCGTGCTCCCGTTTTCCAACTTCAGCGCCGACCCCGAGAACGAGTACTTCGCCGACGGCATCACCGAGGACGTGATCGCCCACCTCTCGAAGATCCGGTCGCTCAAGGTGATCTCGCGGACGTCGGTCATGCCGTACAAGAAGCGCGAGCAGAGCCTCAGCGAGATCGCGGCCACGCTTGGCGCGACGACGCTGCTCGAAGGAAGCGTACGACGCGCCGGCGACCGGGTGCGCATCGTCGCGCAGTTGATCGATGCCGAATCCGACCGGCACCTGTGGGCGGAGACGTACGATCGCAAGCTCGTCGACATCTTCGACATTCAGACCGACGTCGCGTTGCAGATCGCGGCGGCGCTCGAGGCGGAGCTGACCCGCGACGAAGAATCGCGGGTCCGCAAAGAGCCGACGCGCGACATCCAGGCGTATCAGCTCTTCCTGTTCGGCCGTCAGGCGCTCATCAAGTACACTGCCGAGCGGATGGAGACGGCCATCGATTTCTTCGATCGCGCAATCGCGCGCGATCCGTCGTTCGCGCTCGCGCACGCCACGAAGGCCCTCGCGTACATCGAGCTCGCCGAGATCGGCGCGATGATTCCCGAGCGCGCGTTCGAGAACGCCGCGGCCGCGGCCAATCGCGCATTGACGTTGGACCCCGACTCGAGTGAAGCGCATTGTACGATCGGCCATCTCAAGATGACGCGTGAGCTGGATTGGGCCGGCGCCGAGGAGTCGTTCAAGCGGGCGATCGACCTCAATCCCAGCGGCGCCGACGCGTACGACTTGTGCGGCCGCCTGTGCGCCGCGACCGAGCGATACGACGACGCGCTGGCGCTCGTGGCCCGGGCCCAGGAGTTGGACCCGCTCGCACACCGGCTGGACATGGCAACGACGCTGCTGCGCGCCGGACGGTACGAGCAGGCCACGACGGCCGCACGAATCGCGGTGGATCTGGATCCGTCGGGCGATCGTGCACGCGCGACGCTCGGCTGGGCCCTCTTCCTCGGCGGCTCTCGCCAAGAGGGATTGGCCGAGCTCGAAGAGGCCGTTTCCATCTCTCAGGGCGCGTCGTTCTGGTTGGGGCAACTCGGCGAAGCCTACGGCCTCGCCGGCCAGACCGATCGCGCGCGCGACGTGCTGCGGCGACTCGAGGAACGGGCGACGAAGTCGTACGTCTCGCCCTACACGTTCGCCTACGTGTACACGGGACTCGGCGAGGCCGACCGGGCGATCGAGTTGCTCGAGCAGGCGGTCGCCGCGCGAAGCGGGGCGGCGTATGGCATCAAGGGATCGTTTCTGTTCGCTGGGCTGCGGTCGCACCCGCGATTTCAAGCACTGTTGCGACGGATGCGTTTGCCTTGATCTCGCGCCGGCATCGTGTCGCCGGATGCGTGAAAAATTGGTCCGTTCGACCCCAATTCGTATGACCGCGGGCCCGAAGTCTGCGGCCTTCGGCCAGTGGCGCCTCCCCATGATTTCCACTGGGTGCCAAGGAGGAAGCGTGCGCAGCAGAAGTCACGGCAGCCGCAGCCGGGGAAGCAAGAGCCACCGGAGCAATCGGCCCCGTCAGACGTCTCGAGAGAATACTCATGAGACCGTCGGCGACCCCCGCCGCGAAAGCGGCTTGCCCGGCGGCGGCGCCGGCCGACGCGACGAAGTCGGTCCGACCGGCGTCCATCCGATGTCGGCCGGCATTCCGAAGGGCAAGCACCTCGAGATCCGCACGCCGGCGGCGTGGGGCCAGGGAGAACGCGGCGCGGCGGGCTTCGAAGACTCGGGCGGATCCGAGCTGATCTATCGCGACGGACAACTGCTGGGCGGCACGACAGCCGGGCCAGGCGGCGAGCCAACGATCGACATTCACGGAGGGGCATCTCAGCCCCATCCGGAGGACACCACCGAACTCAGGAGGGACAAGACGAAACGTCGCAAGCGCAGGAAATGATGACCCTGTCTGTTTGAAGGAGGTACATATGAATTCCAGAATCTTCCTCGCCGTCGGCGCGGCCGCCGGCGCGATGTGGGCTTCGGGATGCACGCGAACGGTCGCCGAGTTGAGTCCGGCGCCGGGAGCGACGCGCGTCTCGGGAACAGGCGAAGGCGCCACGGCGACCATCGCCTCGGTCCAGGTGATCGCACGCACGAAAGCGTGGCACTGGGAGCCGGCCGATCTCGACACGAAGGTCACGCCGATGCTGGTGGAGCTCCAGAACAACGGGACTCGGCCGGTCATCATTCGCTACAATCACATCTCGCTTACGGATGACGCGGGCAACCGCTTCGCGGTGATGCCGCCGTACGACATCGACGGCACGTTGTCCGAGTCGTACACGGTTCAGAATCCGTATTATGGATTCAGCCGGTTCTCCGTCGCGCCGTACTTGTCGCGCTGGTATCCGCGCTTCTCGCGGTACAATGGCGCGTTCGCGTACGATCCGGCCTACTATCGGCCGTACTATACGCGATATGTGAACGTTGCTCTGCCGACCCCCGAGATGGTGCAGCGCGCGCTGCCCGAGGGCGTGATGGCCCCAGGCGGACACGCCGAGGGGTTCGTGTACTTCGAGGCATTCCGCCGCGGCGCGAAGACGTTGACGCTCAACGTGGACGTCGTCGACGCGGTATCGGGTGCTGTGCTCGGCACGGCTCAGATCCCGTTCGTGGCGAGCTGACGTCGGTCAACCGCCGTTGCGTCCTCCGTGGCGCAACGGCGGGCTCGCGCGGCGGGGAACGGGCTAACCGACGATCACGGTTCCAGCCGCCGCGTCGTACTGTGTCGGATACGACGTGAGGCTGCTCGTGCGTTGCCCACCGAGCCAATGCCCCGAGAAATCGAACTGCGCGCCGTGTCCCGGGCACAAGAACCCGTAGCTCGCCGTGTTGACGGTGCTCCCGGCGTGCGGGCAGATTCGCGACAACGCGACAAACGTCGATGTGCTCGTCCGAACGATCGCGAGCGGGTTTCCGTTCGCATCGACGTATGCGACGCCGTCGACGTTGGCCAGCGTCGGATGCTGCGACAGCGTGATCGTGATCGGCTGCGACAAGCTTCCGGGCGCCGTCGGAGTATTCGAGAGACCGCACGCCGCGAGAGCGGCCGCGATGGCCGTCATTCCGCTTCGGGCGAGGAACACGCGCCGATCGATGTCGTCGGCCCGGCGCGCCATGCACGGGCAACCCGCCCGGCCCTCACGCTGCCTATCCATCACACTGCTCCACGCTGCCAGGTGAGAGTTCTCAATCCTTCCACAGCCACATCATCACGGTGCCGAGCGTGCTCACACCGATCGACGTCAGCGCGATCGCGCGATGGTGATCGGCGTTGGCACGCGATCGGTTCGCGTCTCCTCCAACCGCCCCCGCCCAGATGAACCCGGCGTCCGATGCCAGCATCGCGGCCGTGTGGAGATATCGACGCGTTCTCCCCGCGGGATCGTGCCGCGAATCCCACAAATTCCAAGCGCCGGTCACCGTGTTCACCGTGAACAGCGCGCCAATCGCCACCGCCACTCCCTGATGCGTACCCCGCATCCAACTTGGCGGGTCCTGATCCTGGAGAAGGTTTTGCCCAAGCGACCACTCCGCGGCGAAAAGCGGAAGCATCGTGTAGCTCCCGATGCGATGCACCAGCAGCCTCCGCGCGTACCAATCGCTGTATTGAATCGCCTTCGGTCGTCGCGTGATCGGCGTGTCCAGCGACACTGTGGGCGTGTCGATCGGAAGCAGCGCGCGCGGCTCCGTGTCTATGTGGATCGCGCGCCCGTGACAGGGCCAGCCGGCCGCCGTGGCGCACAGCAACATCGCGTGAATCGCAATCATGATCAATCCACCCGTGAGACGGACACTGGTGCACTAGCAAACCCTGATCCGCGCTTTCTATGAACCGGGCGCCTGTGCCGCGGTCGAGGGCGGTCGGGACGGTGGCGCTCGCTTGGGCGACGGGAGGCTGACCAAAATCGACGTGACGATGAGAACGATCGCGGCGACGGACAGCTCGAGCGCCGCCGAACGGCGAATCGAGAACGCCGCCGGCTCCGTTCCGAGAGACGGCCGTTGGCGTCGCCAATTGAAGGCGCCGAGCAGGAAGACACTCCCGACGAACACCAACTTGATGATCAGCGTCCTGCCGTAAGGGGTTTCCCAGAGGCTGGGAACCGTGGGGAGGTGGCGCCACGCCGCGATGACGCCGAAGAGAACGACGATCCCGCCCATCGAGAGCGCCACCGGCGAAAAGCGATTGACCATGTCGGCGGCGAGCGCCCCGCGTCGGTCACTGAGCTCCGCGCGACGCAGAAGCGGGGTCAGTGCGCATGTGAGTACGATGAACAACGTCCCGAGCCAGAGACCTGCGGCGAGACGATGGATCGGGTTGATTACGGACGCCCATCGTCCCGCGACGAGCGGCGCCAGCGCGGTCGCCACCAGTCCGAACGCCGCGAGCGGCCAGCCCAGGCGAACCCTCGCTGACGCGAGCGCCACCCCCGCGAGGATGAGCGCGGGGCAGACCACGGAGAGCAATGCGCTCGCGTCGGACGTCAGCAACTCACCGACGCTCCGGTGCGCTCGAGCGGCCAGTCCGGGAAGTCCCATCAGCGCGAAGGTCAGGCCGACCGCCGCCCCAACGATTCCGATGGCGCCGGCGCGTCGCAGCGACGAGTCGAAGAATTCCTTTTCGCCCGGCGCGAGGCGCAACGCGCGCGCGGCCGTGTACCGAAACCCAACCGCGCCCGCGGCGAGGAACGATCCCACGAACGCCACCAGCTGCTGGACCGGCTCGGACCAGGTAATCAGCGGCTCTGGGGCCATGGTCGCCTCCTAAGCAAGGATGGGGCCGCCGGGGAGCCGAAAATCTCCTCCGCCCTTCCCATCGTTTATCGATGGGGCTTGACGCGCCGCGGGTCGCCCCACATTCTTCCCATCGTCTATCGATGGGAGAGGACGCGACATGGCCCGCGGCGACAAGAACTCCGAGTTGCTCCCCGGCACGCTCGACCTGCTCATTCTCCGCGCGCTGCGCGGCGGAAGCCTCCATGGATACGGGATCGCCGAGCGGCTCCGGGCCGTCTCCGACGACGTCCTCCAAGTCGGCGAGAGCTCGCTCTACCCTGCCCTGCAGCGACTGCTTCTCGACGGATACGTGCGCGCCGAATGGGGCGCGTCGGAGAACAACCGCCGGGCGCGCTTCTATACGCTGACGGCCATCGGCCGGAAGCAGCTCGTCGCCGAACAGGATGAATTCGAGCGCATGGTCGGCGCCATCCGCGCCGTCCTCCGCTTCGCTTAGCGTGGTCACGCCGATGCGTTTTTTCCGCCGCGTTCTCTACTGGCTGCGATTCCGCGCCGAGCAGGACGACCTCCGCGAGGAGATCGCGCAGCATCGCGCCTTGGTGGCCGCCGAGTTCGAACGGCGTGGCCTGACCGCCGACGCGGCGCGCGACGCCGCCCGCCGCGCAATGGGAAACGAGACCTCGATGCGCGAGCAAGCGCGGGGCGTTTGGCTCGCCCCCCGGCTCGACGCGTTCCTCCAAGACTGGCGATACTCGTGGCGCGGACTGCGACACTCGCCTGCCTTCACCCTCGTCGCGGTGACGTCGCTGGCCGTGGGGATCGGCGCGAACGCGGCCGTGTTCGGCCTCCTCGACGGTCTTCTACTCGCTCGAGTTCCCGTCCCGTCGGCGAGTCAACTCATCCACCTCAAGCGCGACCTCGGCCCCGACGGGGTCGACGACCGCTTCTCGCGGTCCGAGTTCAACGCCTTGGCGGCGGGACCGGTTTCGCTGGCCATGTTTGGTTCGACGTTCGCGCCGGTCGAGATCGACGGCGTCGGCGCGAACGCGTCGACTGACGTCATCGATGGCCGCTACTTCGGCGTCACGGGCCTGCGTGCCGAGCGAGGGCGCCTGATCTCTCCCGCCGACGACGAGGCGGCGGCACCGGTCGTCGTCCTCACGGACAGGTTTTGGCGCGGCCGCATGAACGGCGATCCGAACGTGATCGGGAAGACGATCACGATCTCGGGTCAACGCTTCTCCGTCATCGGCGTGACGCCATCCGGATTCGCCGGGCTGCGATTCCCGGCATTCGCGGCCCTCTTCATTCCTTACCGCTCCGCGGCGACACTCGGCGTGCTGGCCGGAGCGAACGACCGTCGCCAAGGCCTCACCGTATTCGGGCGACTCGGCGCATCACAATCGCTCGAGGGCGCGCAGGGACAGCTTCGCGCGCTCTGGGATCACTGTTGCGCGATGGGCCAGCTTTTCACGCCGGCCAAAGGACAAACCGTGGTCGCCGCGCGGCTCGTGCTCGATGACGTGAGTCGCGGCATCCCGCATCCGAAGATGGACCTGCGCGGAATGTTCGGGCGCGTCCTCTGGGCGCTGATGGCGGGGGTTGGGTTGTTGCTTCTCGCCGCGTGCGCCAACGTCGCGAATCTGCTGCTCGCACGCGGGAGCGCGCGCACCGGCGAGTTGGCGATGCGACTCGCGCTCGGCGCGTCGCGTGCGAGACTCGCCGGCCAGCTCGTGATCGAAAGCCTTCAGCTCTCTCTGCTTGGCGCCGCCGCCGGCGGCCTCCTCGCGTGGTGGGGCACGAAGTATCTGACGGCCGAGCATGTCGGCGACCTGGCGATGGTCGTGCAGCCGAGCGTGGGACCGGCGGTCTTCCTATTCACGACCGTCGTGAGTGTTGCGTCAGCGCTTGCGTTCGGCGTCGCACCGGCGGCGCACCTCGTGCGCGGTGACTTGTTGTCGCCGCTCAGTCAAGCGGGGCGTCGCGCCGTACCAGGCCGCCGCGGCGTTCTCGATCGCGGACTCGTCGCGCTCCAGGTGGCGCTGGCCGTCCTTTTGGTGAGCGGAGCGACGCTGCTCGTCCAGACTCTCCGCAATCTGCAGGATACGAAGCTCGGGTTCGAACCCGCCCAGCGATTGGCCATCACCGTGGAGACACGAGCTACGTCATATGCGCGTCAAGCCATGACGGCGCAGATGGCCAATGAAATGCTCCGACGCATTCGCGGTATCCCGGGGGTTCGGACGGCGGCGTTTGCATCGCTCGTTCCGGTGTACGGCGGGCGGACTATGACGGACAATGTCACGGTCCCGGGCGCTCAGGCGCCGTCGGACGGCGCGTCCACGCTCTTCGTCGGCGTGACGCCGGACTACTTCGAGTCCCTCGGCATGCCGCTGCTCACGGGGCACGACATCGGTCCCCCGGTCGCCACGCTGCCCCGCGGCGCGATTCGCGATGTCGTCGTCAACGATTTGTTCGTCAAGAAGTTCTTTGGCGATCGCAATCCGGTGGGTCAAGTATTCCGCGACGCAGACGACGGAGATACGACGTTCACCGAAGACCGAATCGTCGGCGTTGTGGCCGCCGCCAAATTCGCCGATGCACGGTCTCCGGCCCGCCCCATGTATTTCGTGCCAATCAACGATGGCGATTGGCCTTTTCTCGTGCTCGTGATGCGTTCGAGCGTGGACGCGACAATCGCCGCGTCGGCGGGGCGAACCATCTCGGCGATCGCGCCGGGGATCGGCAGAGGGGAACCGACTTCCCTCGCCGCGTCGATCGATGCCGCACTCACACGCGAGCGAATCGCCGCGACGCTCGCCACGCTGTTCGGCATTATTGCGTTGAGTCTCGTAGCGGTGGGGTTGTACGGCGTCATGCTCTATCAAGTGGCGGCGCGGACGACAGAGATCGGGATCCGCGTGGCGTTGGGGGCAAGTCCCAGCGCCGTCGTCGGCCTCGTGCTGCGGCAGTCTCTCGCGATCGTCGCGATCGGTCTCGCGGCCGGAGTGCCGCTGGCCCTTCTCGCCGGGCGAGCGGTCAGCTCACAACTGTACGGAATTCAACCGTACAGTCTTTCGGCGCTCGGCGTCGCGACTATCGCGCTGTTTGGCGTCGCGTTGGCGGCATGCCTCGTTCCTGCCCGCCGCGCGGTGCGCATCGATCCGCTCGCGGCCCTCAGGGCCTCGTGATGACGAAGGAGGGGGAGTGTCTCAGGCCAGCGTCACCTTCCCCGTGCCGAGGTCGTAGATGCCGGCCGTGACCTTGATGCCGCCCTTGCTCGCGGCGTCACGAATTACCGTCGAAGACGTCCGAAGCAACTCGGCCTGCGCCCGCGCATTCGCGTCGATCGCCTTGGAGATGTTGCCGCCGGATTGTTGCACCGCGCCTCGAAGGTAGGGATACAGCGAGCTGATTTGCCCCGGCACCGTCTCCGCTTTCATCGCCGCTTTGATCGCGCCACATCCCGAGTGTCCCAGGACCAGCAGCGCGCGAATGCCGAGCACCGCGACGGCATATTCCAGGCTCGCGATGATTTCCGGAGTCACGATGTTGCCCGCGACTCGCGTGACGAATACACGGCCAATCGATTGATCGAAGATCAACTCGACCGGCACGCGAGAGTCGGCGCACGCCAGCACGCCCGCGAACGGCTCCTGCTTGTCGGCGGTGTGCGATCGCAGGATCTGCAAATCGTGATCGGTCGAGGTCAGATGCTCGGCGACGAATCGCGCGTTCCCCGCAACCAGCTCGCGCAGCGCGGCATCCGGCGTCAGTCCGGTCTGCGACTCCGCGCGAGGAGTTTGTCGCAGGTGCCGGGCGATGGTCGGACCGCCGAGCACCGCGCACGCGAGCGTACTCGTCAGAAATCCGCGCCGTGTGACGGGCGGTTGTGAGCCGAGCTCCAGCGTTGACGGTCGCCCCGGTTTTTCGCTGGGACTCATGCGTTCGACTCCTCGAATAGTGCCCCAGCATACCTCGGCGGTTGGTCGGTCTGAATTGGACGATTGGCCATCGGTCCGATCCCGACACACTGAGCGCACCGGCTCGGTTCGCCGTGAATCCGTTTGACGACGATTCCTCGACGCCGCTCGCTAGGGTACGGTCGCTCCCTTCACGTACCGGTCGAACCAGGCGCGCTCGTTGAGCATTCGATGAACATTGTTCCATGATCCGGCGATGCCGTGCGGCTGGCCCGCGTACTGAATCATCTTGGCGGGAACGCCCTGTTTCTTGATCGCCACATAGAGCTGCTCGTTTTCCGAGAACGGCACCCGGTGGTCGATCTCGCCGTTGATGAACAGCGTGGGTGTCCTGACGCGGTTGGCGTACGTGATCGGCGACTGCCGAATCATGATTTCGCGCGCTTTGGGATCCGACGGCGGACCGTAGAACTCGGTCTCTTTGGTTCGCGGGATGTCGGAGTTGGCGTAGTCGCTGGTCCAATTCGCGATCCCGGCGCCCGACGCGGCCGCGGCGAATCGGTCGGGGTACTGCGTGATCAGCCAGTTCGTCATGAAACCGCCGTACGAGTGCCCGATCGACGCGACCTTCTTATGGTCGATCGGATAGTGCGCGATCGCGTAATCGACGCCGGCCATGACGTCCTGCCCGTCCTTCGTTCCCCAGGCGCCCCACGTGCCCCATAGGAACTTCTCGCCGTAACCCGTCGAGCTCCGGAAGTTCACCTCGAGCACGAAGTATCCGTTCGCCGCGAAATACTGATTCTTGAAATCGAAGCCGTACTCGTTGGCCGAGTGAGGGCCGCCGTGGTTGCTGACGATGAGCGGGTATGGACCGGCGTTCGCGCGATAGCCGTACGGATACAACAGGAACCCCTCGACCGGCATGCCGTCCGCGCTCGCGAAGCTCAGGCGATCCGACTTGCTCAGTGCGACCTCGTGGATAAAAGCGTCCTGGACGTGCGTGAGTTGAACCTCACCGCTCCCGTCCATCCGAGAGGCGAAGATCTCCGACGGTGCCTCGAACGTTCCGACCTGGTACGCGATGCGCGTCTGCGCGCGGTCGAAGCTGAATCCACTCAACCGGCGCTGGCCCGTCGTCACCTGTTCGACCTTTCCGCCGAGCGCGGGGACGCGGAAGAGATGCGTCGTGCCACCAACCCCGCCGGTGAAGTACACGTACTTCCCGTCTCGGCTCCAGAACGGCCCCGATGGCAGGTAGTCCCACGTCTCGGTGAGATCGATCTCACGGCCGCCACCCGCGGGAAGGAGCACGACGTCCACCGGACCGCCATTGTCCATCTCCTTGGCGATCACCCAGTCGGTCGGCGTCGACCGCGTCGTGAGAATCCATGCGCCGTCCGGCGAATACTGCGCGCCTGCGTACGAGTACGCGGGGTTCGACGTGAGCTTCTTGAGCGCGCCGTCCGCCGTCACCGTCCAGACGTCGCTGCGGCCGTACACCATCTCGTTGCGATACGTGGAGTCTGCCGTGAACGCGAGCGCGGTGCCGGCGGAATTCCAGTTCACCCCCGCCGGCCGCAAGCCGAGGTGCGTGAGTTGTCGCTCGGCGCCGCCGGTCGGAGTGACGAAGATCTCCTGAGGCGGATTCACCTGCGGATCGGCGCGGTTCGGGAGTGGGAACGGCGCCGCGTCGCGCTGAAAATCCATCCAGTCGAACTCGACGCCCTTGAAGCGCTCTTCGTGTCGCTTCGCGAACTCCGATTCGTAGACCGCTTCGCGTTTCGGCGGCGGCGTATCGCGCACGATCGCGCTCATGGTGCCCGCGGCGTTGGGCATCGACCGCCCCGCGGCACCTCCGCGCCCACCTCGGCCTCCGCCACGCCCACCCCCGCCCCCCGCGATCGCGCCGGCCTGTCGCGCATCGGCGTCCTCGGTGACATCACTCGGCGTTGCGGGATGGAGAACGAAGGCGCGTCCGCCGGCGGAGAAGCGTAGCCGGCCGTCGTCGAGCCACGCAGGGCCCACGGCGTTTGCGCCGTCAGCGCTCACGCGTCGTGCCGGCCCGGACGCATCGGACGCCACGAGCCACACTTCGCTCGTGTTGTCGTTCGTCGCCTCGACACGGGTGCTGACCGTGAACGCGACCCACCTACCGTCCGGCGAGAGGTCGGGATTGCCAACCGTTTTGACTTTATAGTAGTCCTCGATCGCCAACGGCCGCCCGTTGGGCGTCTGCCCGGATAGACCGACGCTGGCCAGCGACAGAACAAATGGAAGCATTCCGCGGCGCACGACGCTGATCGCTGACATCGCCCCTCCCCCGAAGTGATTCGGTTGACCGCTCCTCGCACATACTCTGTCTCCGGCCGGGCTTCCCCACCAGATGCACGAGCGGCGACCCGCAGACGGAACCCAGGATTCCCACGCGCATCCGGCTGCTTTGCTTGAAAGAGCTGGCGTCAAGAGACCTAGCGTCGCGAGCGCTGCACCACCGCGTCCAACGCGGCCTGGAAGGAGGTCGTTCCCGCGAGATACGGTTTCCAGTTGTCGGTGAGGATCCCCTCGAGTCGCTTCGTTTCGCTGTTCCGCGACCAGATGCCGAACCGCTCCGCGTACGGGACGTGCGCCGGAATCACGCTCGCGATGATCTCGCCGGTCGTATAGAAAAGAATGACGTGGCTCAGCTCGCGTTCCAGCGGGATCCCGCGCTTCGCGGCGTCGGCGGCCATCACGGCTTCCCCTGGCCCGAGCAACTCGCCGGCATGCGCGCTCTCGTGCAAAATGTTCTCGAGCGCGTACGTCTCCTGATTCCCGATCGCGTTCGTCGAGATCGTGACGCGAGGGCCGGCGACCGTGGTTGTGTACGCGCCGAACCACGACGCGTACGTCGTGGCGTAGATGGTGATCGGAGCCTTGGGCCACGGGCGCTTCAGGTCCCGCTCCAACTGCGTGAACACACAGCCACCGTAGCGATCGACGAGCCCGCGCGACGCCCTGATCCACGCCTGGTTGTGCGCGTCGTGCACGGGCCACCAGACTGCACGGTAGATCGGCGCCACTTCCGCCAGCTCGACGGCAAGCGTCGAGTCGAGGCCGGAAGCGATGAGCGACTCCTCGGGCGATGCGGCGAGACGGTCGTTCACTCGTGCGACGAGACTGTCGCCGCCCATCAGGCTGTCCGTGAGGACTTGAGCCGCATAGTAGCTCAAGGCGTCGTTCCACAGCCGGCGTTCGGGCTGAGTCAGGGCGCGTAGCCCGGCCGTGTCGGCCTGAATGTTTCCACGCGCACCGGGCCCCGCGTCATCGATGCCTTGACGACGCTTGGCTTCTTTGACGAGGAAGTTGTGAAGGTTGAGCCAGAAGCTGCTTTCGAATTGCAACCGGGGCTCGACCATTGGCGGACACGCCGCGACGGGCACCGAGCGCATCGGGTCGATGCGTTGGGACGGCGCCGCGCAGGCCATGCCGCCGGCGGCGATCGCGACGACTCGCCACGTACGTCTGGAGAACACGCAGGGATATTCCCGCATCCCAGGATGCAAACACAGCTCGATTTCGCGCGCAACAGCCTACCCCCCGACGTAAACAGAGCGTAAGCGCATGGTCTTCGATGTACGCAGACGGCGTCAGCGCGGATTCGTCGTCATCGTCGAGCGGTGCCCGATGGTCGTCGTGACTCGACCAAGGCGGCTGCTCCGCGATCACATCACCGGGGCCGGCTGAGCATCGTGCGCGCACGGTCTCGGCTCGGCTTGGACATCGAGCTGGCGGCGTGAGACAGAATCCTGTGGGGCGCCCACGCCTCTCCACCCCCCGCGGCCACCGTTCCGCCACGTTCCCCTCGAACCTTTTGCTCCTTTTGGTTATCTAAAGGGCATGGCAAATGACCGACTCGGGCCGCGGGCGGAGGTCGTCCGGGGCACTCTCGAGATGCTCGCCCTCAAGCTCCTGAGCCAGGAACCGATGCACGGATGGGGGCTTTCGCTCCGACTGCGCGAGATCTCGCGCGACGTATTCGACGTGAACCAGGGCTCGCTCTATCCGGCGCTGCAAGCAATGCTGCGCCGCGGGTGGATCCGGGCCGAATGGCGCGCGAGCGAGAACAACCGACGGGCTCGCTACTACCGCGTCACCGCCGAAGGGCGAAAGCAGCTCGACGCTGAAGTCGCGGAATGGAACCGCACGTCGGCGGCCGTCAACCGCGTGCTCCAACACGCACTGCAGGGAGCCTGACATGGCTTGGTACCACGAGATCGGCTCGTCGCTCGCGTCGCTGATCCGACGGCGGCACCGAGACGCCGAGCTGGACGAAGAGATGCGCTTCCATCTCGAGATGGAGACGCGGCGTCGTGTAGACACGGGCATGACGGAGCGGGACGCGAGGCGTCTGGCCCGACGGGATTTCGGCGGCGTGGAACGGCACAAGGACGACACGCGAGACGAGCGTGGCACGAGCGGGTTCTTCGATGCCTGGAGCGACGTGCGGTTCGCGCTTCGTTCGCTCAGCCATCGGCCCGGCCTCACGTCGGCGGCGACACTCACTCTCGCGATTGGCATCGGCGCGACGAGCGCGGTATTCGGCGTCGTCAAACACGTGCTGCTCAAGCCGCTCCCCTACACTCAGCCCGACCGCGTCGTCGCCGTGTGGAGCGCGTGGAAGGGATTCGATCGCACGTGGCTTTCATATGACGAGTGGGAGGGGTGGAAGGCGCGCGTCTCGGCCTTCTCGGACATCGGCATCTATACCGACGGCGCGGCGTCGATCGACGGCGATTCGCCCGAACGCGTCAGGTCGGCGAGCGTCCAGGCGAACGTCCTTCCGATTCTCGGCGTCGCCCCCGAGCGCGGCCGGAATTTTTCGGCTGACGAGGATCGTCCGGGAGGCGCGCGCGTCGCCATTCTGAGCCATGAGCTTTGGGATCGACGCTTCGGCGCTGATCCATCGGTCGTCGGCCGTCAGATTCAAATTCAGGGGAACGCGACCACGGTCGTCGGCGTCATGCCGGCTGAATTCCGCATGCCGCTCGACTACGCCGCGGGCGAGCGCACCGACGTGTGGTTTCCGCTCGCGACCGACGCCGCGAACGAAGGCGCGGTTCCGGGGCCCGCGTTTCCGAAAGGCGGGTCGAGCCACGGATTCTACGGCGTGGCGCGTTTGGCGCCGAGCGCGACCGCCGCGTCGGCGAACACGCAGCTGCGCGGAATCGTCGCCGAGCTCGAGCAGTTCGGCTACATGGCAAAGGTGGGATTCCACGCGTTCGCCATTCCGATGGACGAGCAGATCACGGGGCGCGTGAAGCCGGTTCTCCTGATCGTTTTCGGCGCGGTGGTGTTGGTGCTGCTGATCGCCTGCGCGAACGTCGCCGGCTTGCTGCTCGTTCGCGGCGAAACACGCCGCCGCGAGCTCGCGGTGCGCGTCGCGCTCGGCGCGGGAGACAAGCGGCTTGCGCGATTACTCATCACCGAGAGCGCGGTGCTGGCGACGTTCGGCGCGGCGGCGGGTATCGCGCTGGCCGCGATCACCGTCCGCCTGCTTCGCGCCAACGCGCCGGCCGGACTACCGCGCCTGTCGGAGACGTCGGTCGACTGGAGCGTGCTCGCGTTCGCGCTGGCGGTGGCGGGCTTCACGGCTCTCATCACGGGCATTCTTCCACTGATTCACGCTCGCCGTCTGGCCCCGGCCGGCGAGCTTCGCGAAGGCGGGCGAGGCGCGACGAGCGGGCGCGCGCGCCTGCGTTGGCGGCAGACGCTCGTCGCCGCGGAGATCGCGCTGGCGGTCGTTCTCGTCGCCGGCGCGGGACTCATGGTTCGCACGGTGCGCAACCTGTTGTCGATCGATCCCGGATTCCGCGCCGACGGCGTGCTCACGATGCGCGTGTCGACTCCGTCGCTCTGGTATGCCGATTCGATTCGAGTGGTTTCGTTCTGGAACGACGTTCAGCGGCGCGTCTCGGCGCTGCCCGGAGTGAAGCACGCGGCCGCCGTACGACTTCTGCCGCTCGCCACCGAGATGGGCGATTGGGGGCTGAGGATCGACGGGTACACGCCCCCGCCGAATCAGGGAGCGCCGGGCGATTGGCAGGTCGTCACACCGGGATACTTCGAGACGATGGGACTGACGCTGCGAGAGGGGCGCGCGTTCACGGCGGGCGACGATATGGGTGCCCCGCTTGCGATGATCGTCAATCGTGCGTTCGAGCAACAGTACTTCGCGGGACGCCGCGCAATCGGCAGACGCGTGCAAATCGGCGGACGCGACACCACACGCTGGTACACCGTGGTCGGCGTCGTCGACGACGTGCACCACAACGCACTGGTTGGCGCGGTCAAGCCGCAGTTCTACGCGACGTTGGCGCAGTTCGCGGTCGCGCCCGGCAGCACGCGACGGTCGATGAGTCTCGTCGTCCAGACCGACGGCGATCCGAAGGCACTGATCGCTCCCGTGCGCGGCGCCGTTCACGCGGCCGATCCGCGGCTCGCGGTGTCCGAGGTTCGGACGATGCGCGACATCGTCGACGCCGCGATCGGCGGTCAGCGATTCGCGATGCAGACGCTCGGCATGTTCGGCGTCGTGGCGCTTTTGCTGTCGGCGATCGGGATCTTCGGCATCGTGTCGCAGGTGGTGGCATCGCGCTTTCACGAATTTGGAATTCGCGCGGCCCTTGGCGCGACGCCGAACGACCTCATGGCGATCGGGCTTCGGTCCGGCCTTCGCCAGGCGATGACCGGACTAGGCGTCGGCGTCGTGGCGGCCTTGCTCCTGACCCGCGTGCTTCGCACACTGCTTCAGGGCGTGACACCGAGTGATCCGCTCACGTTCGTTGCCGTTGTGGCGGTGACGGGATGTGTCGCGGTGTTGGCGAGTCTCGCGCCGGCGATTCGGGCGGCGAGGATCGACCCGAATACGGCGTTACGCGTGGACTAGAATGACAAACGGCGGGACCAATGGTCCCGCCGTTGGCAGTGCGTCAGTCGCCGACGATCCAGGGATCGTTCGCCATCCAGTTCGCGTTGGGCGCGAACAGGAACACCATTCCACCGTCAGCGAGCTTCGGCAGCAGTTGCTGCGCGCGGGCGGGCTCCATCGCTGGGCAACCCTTGCTCATTCCCGCTCTGTTCGGCGTCACGTACGGCGCGCCGTGAGCGACGACGCCACGAGTGAATGCCCTGTCGTTGAAGCCCGTCGACACTCCATCCAGCTTGAGGCCGAGCGATTGATACGGGCGGCCGCTCGCGTGGCCGTGAAACGCGTACGTCGCTTTGGCGATGTAGAGACCCAAGGAGGTCGACGCGCTTCCGATCGCATTCGAGAACCGCGTCGGAATCGAAGCGCCCGACCCGCGGCCGTGCGCGACCGTGAACGGACCGTCGATGATCTTCAGCGCCGTCATGTCGAACACGTAGCCACGAGGCGTGGTGTTCGGCAGACCGTAGTCAACGAAGTAGAGGTACGGCTTCTTGACCTGACTCGGGTGGGCCGCCTTGAACGCGAAATAGCTATTGAAGGCGTCCTTGAGCGCCCGCGGATCGCTCAGCCGGCGAACGGCCGACGAAAGCGCGGAGAGCGCGGTCTTGGCGCGCGAAGACGCGGTGCTCGCGGTGGGCGCAGCCGTGCTCGCCGCGACGACGCCGTGCGCCGGAGCGGTAAGGGCTTGCGGGGCAGCGGCGGGAGCGTTGGTCTTGCCCTGAAAGCCCGCCGTACCGATCAGAAGAGCTGTCGATCCAAACAAGAATTTCGCAGTGCCGTGGTAGAGCTTCATCGCTCGCGATCTCCTCGACAAAAAGAAACGCCCGACGGTTTGAGTCGCGTCGGGCGACGACTTCCAAGTGATACACGTGGGGTGTGACGTGGATCCCCGAAAAAGATACTGCTCAGTGCGCTCAGCGAGCGCGACAGTCGCTCAAGCCCGTGCGCGCGCGAACTTGACGAAAGCCTTTTACTGCCGCGGCCAGTTGCGTGGGTTGATCAGTCGGCCCGCAGCGCATCTACCGGGTTCACACGAGCGGCGCGACGGGCCGGGCCCCAGCTCGCGAGCAGAGCGATCGCCATGAGCACCGCCGCCGCGCCGCCGATCGCGACCGGATCCCACGGCGCGACGCCGAACAGCAGCGTCCGAACGAGCCGCGCGGAGAAGCCGAACAGCACGACGCCGGCCGCAACGCCGATGGCGGTCAGCGCCATCCCTCCGCGCGTCGTCGCCGCCGCCACACCCTGCGGCGACGCGCCGAGTGCGATGCGAATGCCGATCTCGCGCTGGCGCAATGCGACCGCGTACGCCATGACACCGTATAAGCCGACGCCGCCCAGGACGAGGGTGATCAGTGCGGCAGAAGCGAGAAGGAGCGCCACGAACGCCAGCCTGGCCGTCGACGCGCGGAGCGCCTCGCTCATTGTTTGCCCGCCGTACGTGGGCAGCGTCGGATCGATCTCCCGCGCTGCTCGCTCGATGAGGGGCGCGATCTTCGCCGGATCGGACGTCGTTCGCGCGACGACTGCCATTGTGCGCGCGATTTGTCGTGTGAGCGAATCCTGTCGCACGACCTCGGGGAAATAGACGGTCGGCGAAGACGCGATCGCGAGGCTCGTGTCCTGAACATCAGCCACCACGCCGATCACCGTGTAAGGCGGCCCGTTGGGCAGCGCGCGGAAGTGTTGTCCCACCGCGGCGGCGCCCGACGAATCCTTCCAGAAGAGCTCCGCCGTTCGGCGTGAGATGATGGCCTCGCCGAACCGCTGTGTCTCCATCGGCTCGAACGTCCGCCCGGTCAGCAGGGGGATGCGCAACGTGCGGAAGTAGTCTCCCCCGATCGTGGTGAATAGCTGAAGCGGCGGAAGCTTCTTGTCGTTCTTCTCCGTGCCGTCGGGATAGAACGGATTCTGATTGATGCCCCGCTGTTCGAGCGGCAGCCGAGAGGTGACGCCGACGCTTTGAACGCCCGGCACCTGCGCCACGCGCCTCGCAAGCGTCGCGAAATAGCGCGCCACGTCCGCGCGCTCGGCGTACCGCGCCGGCGGCAGCGAGACCCAATAGGTAGCGACGTGATCCGGATCGAAACCGAGGCGCACCGCGTGAAGTCGCTGGAAGGATCGGAACAGGAGTCCCGAGCCCGCGAGCACCGCCACACTGAACGCGACTTGCGCCGCCACGAGACCCCCGCGCACACGGTGCTGCCACCGCGATGCCGTTCCGCCACGCGTCGTCTCTCGGAATGACACGCGACGGCGGCCGACACGAAACGCGGGAATGAGGCAGCACCCTATCGCGCTCAGCAGAGCCGCCGCGGCGGCAAACGCCGCGGCTTGCCAGTCGAGCGCGATCTCGGCCAAGCGTGGTACGTCGGTCGGTCCGAACGTGACAAGCGCCCGCACCAGGCACCACCCGAGTAACAGCCCGAGCAGTCCGGCGAACCCCGCCAGCTCCAACGACTCCGACGCAAGATACCGGACCACTCTCGCCGTACCCGCGCCGATCGCCTCACGCACGGCGAGCTCGCGCTGTCGCGCGTCGAAGCGGACAAGCGAGAGATTGGCGACGTTGACGCAGGTCACGAGTAGCAGCAGTACCGCCGCTGCCGCGACGAGGCCGAGCGTTCCGGCGACGGCGCCCGTCGTGTCCTCCAACAACGGAATGACGCGCGGCTGAGGCCGCGCCTGGTCCATGATCGCGCGCGTCGTGATGCCTGGAACGAAATCCGGAAAGCGCTCCGCGACGCGCGGCAATAGTCGCGCGAGCTCCCGCTCCGCGGCGGCAACGCTCGCGCCGGGTGCGAGGCGGGCGACGGCGTTGTAGTTGAACGCGTTCGCGGGCAGCTTGTTCGGGTCCAGCCCCAGCGGCACCCACACCTGCGTTTCACCACTCGGGAAGCGAAAGCTCCGCGGCATGATGCCGACGACTTCGCGCGCGACGCCGTCGACGTCGAGGCGGCGTCCGACGATGGAAGGATCCCCGCCGAACTGAGATCGCCATACCGATTCGCTGATGAGCACGACCGGCGCGGCTTGTGGACGATCGTCGACCTCCGTGAACACGCGGCCGCGCAGCGGAGACGCTCCCAACACGCTGAGGAGAGTCGAGGTGCAAACCGTCGTCCGCATGCGCTGGGAGTCGTTCGGCGAGGTGCGGTCGGCGACATTCGTCTCTTGCTCGACGTAAATCCCGATGCCGTCGAGTGTGCGCGCGAGGTCACGATACGTGAGATAGGTCGCCGCCGCCTGCGGAACATGCGCCAAGTTGATCTTGGGCATGTCGTACCACGCGGCCACCAGCCGGCTCGGGTCCCGATACGGCAGGGGCCGGAGCAACACGCCGTCGACGACGGCGAAGACCGCCGTCGCGGCCCCGATTCCGACCGTAAGCGTCGCGATCGCCGCGCCGGTGAACGCCGGCGATCGCCGTAGCGACCGCGCGGCATGGCGTAAGTCCTGACCCACCGCGTCGAACGCGCCGGCCAACCGCCGCCGTCGTCGCCGACGCCGATCGACCGCGGCAAGCTCCAGGCGAGCCTCGTAGACGTCGCCGAACTGCGCGGCAGCCATTCGGCGCGCATTGGATTCCGGCTCGCCGCGAGCCACGAGGTCACGCACGCGACTCTCCATATGGAAGGCGATTTCGTC
The DNA here is from genome assembly GCA_036003045.1 of Gemmatimonadaceae bacterium. Taxonomy (NCBI): domain Bacteria; kingdom Pseudomonadati; phylum Gemmatimonadota; class Gemmatimonadia; order Gemmatimonadales; family Gemmatimonadaceae; species Gemmatimonadaceae bacterium. The sequence continues at coordinate 47,631 of DASYSS010000023.1, read as the reverse complement.
GTCCACCTCCGCCTGTACCGACCGGTCGCGCAGACGCAGAAAGCGCCGCAGTCCCGGAAACCGTGGTTCCAAGCGGCTCATTTGGGCTCTCCACCCCAGCGCGTCGCGTTCAGCACGCGAAAGAGACCGTCCGCGTAACGCGTCAGCCGATTCGACTCGGCGCGCAACTCCGCTCGTCCTCGCGGCGTGAGCTGATAGAACTTCGCGCGGCGGTTGTTGTCGGACAGTCCCCACTCGCTCTCGACGAGCCCACGATCCTCGAGGCGGTGGAGCGCGAGGTAGAGCGCGCGGTCCTCCACGGCCAGCGCTTCATTGGACGTCTCGCGAATCCAACCGGCGACGGCATAGCCGTGACGCGGCCCCCACGACAGGGTCTTGAGAATCAGCGCGTCGAGTGTGCCGCGCAGCAACTCTTCCGGCTCTTTGGCCACGAACCCCTTCCCCGGAGAACCTCCGGTAAGGTGTAAATCGGACCGAGCCCTGTCAAGCGCGCGCCTTCGCGCTCTTTCATCACTTCCTCAACGCATGCCTGCCTTCTCGAGTGCGGTCGTCCCGCCCACGATCGGCACCGAGAACGACGAGTGCGCGAGATCGACGGTCAGCTCCGTGCCCGCCTTCGGCCACAACGTGAACTCGCGGTCGCTCGACATGACCATCACCGCCAATCGCTTCCCCGCGGGCACGAACTCGTCGTCCGGCTGTAGGTCGAATGTGAGGTCGTAGAACTTCCCCGGCGCGAGCTTCTCTCCCGCTGCCTTCGAGTCGTAGTTGCCGCCCTTCGTGAGGGCCTTGTAGTTCTGTGGATCCGCCCAGCCGCGCGTGATCAATCCCGCGTGGCTCTGCGATCCCACGCGCGCCGAATCGTACGGCAGCATGACCAGCCACACGCTCAGATTCGCCGCCGGCGCACTCGACGCGATGCGAAGCGTCACCCTCGGCGTTCCGGAGATGTGCACCGTATCGGAGAAGGTCGGCGTCGCGTACAGCAGCCGGTTCTGCGACTGATCCATCATCGCGTACATGCTGCCGCTCTTGCCGACGTCGTCGACCACCTTGTCGGTCCCCCCGCTGCGCGCGCTGGTGAGCGAGAGGTTCGCGATGTTCGTCCCGCCCGTGCTTGGATGAAACACCACCGGCACCGAACCTGGAACAGGGAACGACGCGAATGGTGTCGGCGGCGTGACGACGCCGCCTCTTCCCCGCCCTCGACCACGCCCCGCACCGGCTGCCGCCGAATCAGCGCCACGACCAGCTCCGCCCCCCGCTTGCATCGCCGCCTGAGCCGCTGCCGCGGCTGCCGCGGCAGCCGCCACCGCGCGCGGCTCCTGCGCCGCCGCGTCCTGAACGATCCACACCGGCGGATCCTTCTCGACGCCGTTGTCGACGCCGTACAAATAGTGGCTGAACCACCGGTTCAGCATGTCGGCCGGCGGGTTGCCGCCATGACCGCCTTGATGGAGATACATCGACACCGGCAGTCCATGCGCCTTCATCTCATTGTAGATGCGCACGCTGTGCTCGGGAACGACGTTGTAATCGTTGAACCCATGGGCGAGCAGGACCGCGGCCTTGATGTCCTTCACGTGTGGCAAAAGGTCGCGCTTCGCCCAGAAGTCGTTGTAGTCTCCCGTGGCGCGGTCTTGGCCCTTTGGCGCCGCGAATATTCCGTTCTTATAGAGTGCGTCGCAATTCGCTCGGCCCGCGCTGTCGCCGCTCGCGATGAAGTCGTACAACACGTCGACGTCTTCGCCGAGGTAGCCGCCCGGCGAGCGAACCAGCCCGTTCGAGCGGTAGTAGTGGTAGTAGGAGGTGTTGGGCGACACGGGCACGACGACCTCGAGCCCTTTCACGCCGGTCGTCGCCGCCGCGAGCGGAAGCGTCCCTTCATATGAAGTGCCGATCATGCCGACCTTGCCCGTCGACCAGCTGGTCGCCTTCACTTCTTCGCTGCCGGTCTCGGTCGTAAAGCCCTTCGCGCGACCGTTGAGCCAATCGACGACGAACTTCATCGGAAGGCGCTCCGGATCGTCGCCGACCGTGGGGCAACCTTGCGATCGTCCGGTGCCCGGCGCTTCCGAGTGCACGACGGCAAAGCCGCGCGGCACCCACTCGTTGACGAGCGCGTTAGAGATCCGTGAACGATTCGGCTCGTAGGCAGGCTCCGTCATGTTGCCGCGCGGCTGCGGCTGGTCGTTCAACTCCTGCTGGACGTTCCAATTCACCTGCCCGCGCGCCGTTCCGGCGTAGTACGGGCTCGATCCGTAGAGAATCGAGACCTTGAGACCTTCCGTCTCGGTCTGACGCGGCCGGGTCACGTCGACGTGAACGCGGTCGGGTTTGCCGTCGTGGTCGCTGTCCAAGTTGGTCTCGACCCAGAGCTCCTGCCGAATCCATTGGGCCGAGTCCGCAAACGCCGGGACGACTTGTGCCATGCCGTTCGCGAAGACCGGCGCGGCCTTGGCCGCGGGCTGAGGCCCCTGCGCGCTGGCGGGGGTAGCGGCGAGCATGAACAGAGGAATCGCCGCGACGGCGCCGAGTGGGGTCGGGAAGAGACGTAGACGCAACATGGGGGAGGTCGTGGGGGGGGGTCGAGAGGTGGTATCAACTGAAGATACGCCTCTGTGCGCTGGCGCGTTCGCCCCGCGAATCCGCCCTGCTACAGCGAGCCATCTGTTTCCCGATGATCGTGATAGCGCTCGACGCACGCTCACCAGGAGACTGTAATCGAGGACACGCTACAGCAGATCCTCGAAGCGCCGTGTTTCAAAGACGACGGTTAGTCTCTCGGGAACTTGGCCAGCGCGAGCAGCAAGCGGGATTGACGCTCAGTGTTTTTCCCGGCGGCGATTGCGTGACCCGGCGTCCCGTAAAGCAGCCACAATGGATGAATCGCATACGCCCGCATGACCGACGCTAGGACCGGAGCGCTCGGCCGCGGAAATCGAAGGTCGATCGACCGCTTGAGCGCCGACAAATCCACGCCGAGGCGCCTCGCTGTCGCCGCCAAATCTCCGCGATCTGCGCCGGCGATGAGGCCTCGAATGCGTCGAGCAATGGCGACCAAGTCGATGGGGGGCCGCATGCTACGGCATCCAAGCAGTGAGCGTGCCGCGCACCCATCGAACCATCAAGTCTCGTCGGCTGTCGAGCCCGGTGCCCGTGAAAACCTCGATAAAATCGCTCACGGGGGCATCGGTCATCCCCGACGACCCCGGTCGATCCCACCAGATGAGGGAAACTTCTCATCAGTCTCGACTGGAACCTCGCTCCATCGTCGAGCTACGGACGCACCGAGCGCTAGCGTGAGTTTAGTGAACTCGGTAGGGAGAGACCGGGGAGGACGCGCAAAGCCAGTCGTGCCGCTGACGTCTCGTTCACGCATCGGGACCTTGGCGTTGCGAACTCGCGCATGCGGCGCGATTCTAATTCATGGTCGACGGACTGGCGATCCCGGGGCTTGCCTGGCTCCGCCACTATCAACAGTGGCTCCGCGGATCACGGACGTTCGTGCGATGGCACGAGGGCTGGGCGAGCATTCTCACGATCGGCTTGCCCATGGCGGGCGGATGGGCGCTCACCCATGTCGTCCTCGAGCTTCTAGGCATCGGTGGGCTTGGCCTGCTGGTCTGGCTCCTCGTCTGGGCGCTGCTCGCGCCTCCGTTGTACCTCGCCGCCACGGCTCCGCTGCGCATCGTGGCCGGGCGGATCGACCAACGACAAGGCCAGTGGTAGGACGGGTCGACCGTACGTGAGCGCCGCACGCGACGTTCGAAAAGTGAAAGCAAAGTAGTCAGAATCTTGTAAATGCGGCGCGGCAGGCATCCGAAGCCACGACATTCAAGGCGTCCTGGCAACCGGATTCTCACGAATGCTCCGCGCAATCTTCGCACTCCTCGCGGTCTCTCACGGCGATCAGTGCCGCACGACGACGACTCCCACCGCTCGCGCCGTGCTTCAGAGCGCCGCCTCGGCGATCGGCCTCGACGCGGCCGCGGGCCGCGTCCTGCATATGACTGGCTTCGACGTCACCAACCACGCATTCGAATCGGATCGCCCCGACGCACCGCCGTTCCTTGCGGCCGTGTCCACGGTCGAATCGTGGCTCGATCCGCGCACCGGCGTCGACCGAACGACGTCGAGCACCACGCTCGGCGGCGTCCAGCCGGGAATGACGACGCTCGGCGGCGCGGCTGCATCGTACGTCGTGGGCGATACGGTGATGACGCCGACTCCCTCCGCGCACGGAGACCGCTACGTCGCGCGGCCGCTCGACGTCTGGGCGACGCTCGCCGATTGGAACAGCGCGGCTGATGTGCACACGGCCGCCACGTGCTCGTATCGCAACTATCCGCGCCTCGTGCTTTCGAGACGCGGGCCACTGGGCGAAGAACGTCTCTTCATCGATCCGAAGTCCGGGTATCCCGTAAAATTGGACCGCTTCGAGCCTCACTATTTGTGGGGCACCGTCCACGTCGAGTACTTGTACTCCACGTGGCAGCGCGACGGCGCGCTGCGGTGGCCGGCAAGCAGCTTCCGCGTCGTGGACGGATCGACTGACGTGACGCGCACGTACGGAGCGATCCGGCTGGTTCCGCTCGACAGCGCGCCGCCACTCTCTCTCCCGTCGCGCGCCGAGGCCATGCCGATCGCCCCGCCGTCGTGGCTCGCTCCGACGAATCCCGACACCATTCGTGTCGGACCGAAGACGTTCATCCTGCACAACATCGGGTTCAACGAGACGGTGACGCTCGTTCGTGACACGGTCTATGTCTTCGACGCCACGCAGGGCGAGACTCGAGGGCGCGAGGACTCGGCGTGGATCGCCCGGCTCTTTCCCGGCAAGCATCCGGTCGCGCTCGTCGTCACCGACATCGCCTGGCCGCACATCGCGGGCCTCCGATTCTGGGCCGCGAACGGCGCGACGATTCTCACCCACCGCACGAACCGCGAGTTTCTCCAACGCGTCATCGATCGCCGCTGGACCGCGAACCCCGATCTGCTCGAGCGCCGTCGCGCCATGGTAAAGCCGCACGTTCGGGTCGTGAACGATTCAGTCCGGCTTGCCGGCGGCGACATCACGGTTTTCGCGATCGACGGCGTGGCCAGTGAAGGTGCGCTCGCCGCTTTCCTCGCGCCGGATCGCTTGCTATGGGCGAGCGACTACGTCCAGACGCTCAGCGTGCCGACCCAGTATCTGGATGAAACTTGGGCCGCAGTCGATCGGATGCACTTGTCTCCGCTGCGCGTCGCCGCCGAGCACTTGAAGTTGTCGAGCTGGGAGGATGCGCGACGATTGCAGCGGTCACCGTAGTCGCACCCGTTTTCTACCATCCGATCAGCGGCGCTGAGGCAAGATGCCGTAGACGTCCACCTCGCCCTTGCTTCCTACATACACGCGTCCACCGGCGACTGTCGGCATCGCAAAGCGAACGGCCGTGCCGGCGCGGTCACGCGACGGATTTGCTTCGCTCGTGTAGATCTCACGAGACACATCCAGCGCGTCGTACGCGCGGAGAATCGCCGGACGGTCGGAACCGTTCCACGTCTTCGTCTCGACGACCCACACGATTCCATCTCTCGTTCCGTTCGCCGACACCGTCGGCGTCGCACCGGGATCGGTGAAGACGTGCGACCCCTTCGACGTCGGCGCGTCGCTCAGACGACCGTTCGAGAGCGAAAACGCTTTGATCACGTCCTTGCTCCACAGGCTGAACACACGCCCGTTCCAATACGCCGACGCTCCCATCACCATACCCGGCGCCTTCATCGTTTGAACGGCGGCGTGATTCCCCGTCGAATCGAATTTGCCGAGATGGTCACGGTCGAGTAGATAGACGCCGCCGCCCTTTCCTCCGAAGAACACGAGACGCCGGCGCGCGCCCCGCTGGTCGGGCAACAGCAGCGGCCCCCCGGCGCCCAGGTCACCATCCTGTTCGTCGAGGCGCTTCTGGTCGAAGGGCGTGAAGTAGTCGCTCACGGTGAACGACTTGGGGCCGAGCGTCAACTGAAGCATGGTGTCGCCGTAGTCGCGACCGCCGGCACGCCCCGCCGAGAACGTTCCGTTCCCCGTGATGGCGTAGATGCGGCCGCGTTCATCAGCCGCGAGACCGGCGTCGCCCTGCCACACGCCGCCGTCGCTGCCGTCGGGCGTGGTGTTGAAAACGGCGACCTGTGAGAGCGTCTTGGCATCGTACGCCATGATCCATCCGTGATATGGCCCCACGTCGCACGACGACGCCCAGCTCAAAACGACTCGGCCGCCGACCAGGAGCAGCGCGGCGCGAGGATTCTCGCGCAACGCGTCGAACGCCACCACACCATGGTCGCTGCCGGCACCGGTGCCGGGCACGAACGCCGAGATTTCCACCGCGGCGTGCCGCGGCCCCCCAGTCGCGACGTCGAGCGCGTGCAACCGCTGAACGTAGCGCCCACCCTCCTTCGTTCGAACAAGAACGAACATCGTCCTCGTCGTCGTGTCGATCACGGGGGTCGGCGTGATTCCAACCTCCGGTCGAATGAACGGACACTGTACGTTCCGCATCGAGAGCGGCGTCGCGCCCGACGCACCACCGGAAAGGTTGGCGCGCCAAAGCGGATCGCCACTCGCGGCGTCGAACGCGTAGACCGAATTGTGCTCCGTCGCGACGAAGATCGCCGCGTGCGTTCCCTTTCCGGGGATCGCCACCGACGGCAGGTGCAGCACTTGCGCGTAGACGTCGCCGTCCACTTTGAGGACGCCGGTCTTTCCGAAGGTCACGGGCGATACGGTGCGCGGCGTGAGCGTCGATTCGGCGGTATACGACCCGGTGCGCGCGTTGTCGTATTGAGCCGTAACGACTTGCGCGTTCAGCGGCGTCGCGACCAGCGACACGAACACGACTGGGGCGACGCGAAGCGAACGGGGCATGAGCGGGCCGATGGGTGGCCCAGAGCCCTACGCTGGGAGCCGGTCGTGGTTTCGCCACGACCGGGGGAGGCTACTGGAGCGCCGTTCTCGGATCGACGCTGCTCGCGCGGCTTGCCGGCAGATACGCCGCAAGCCCGCCCACGACAAAGAGGCAGCAGGCGGCGCTCGCGAGAATCCGCGGATCGACGGGGCTCACTCGAAACAACAGCGATGCCATCAATCGCGACGCTGCCAACGCGCCAACCAGCCCAATGACCATTCCAATCCCCGTCATCGACATCCCCTGCCGCAGCACCATTCGGCGAATCGCGCGAGCTTCCGCGCCGAGCGCCACCCGAATGGCGATCTCTCGGCGGCGCAGCTTCACACCATACGACAGAACGCCGAACAGACCGAGTGCCGCAAGCCCGAGTGACATCGCGGCGAAGCTCGCGAGCAGGCGCAGCGTGAATGTTCGCTGCCCCTCACCGCGGCCGATCGCCTCGGCGAGCGACATCGGATGGTGCATCACGAGCTCCGGATCCGTCGCCGTCACCACTCGGCGGACGTCGGCTTCGATCGCTTCCGGCGATGTCGTCGCGGCCACCACCTGAGCCAGCGCCCAATTGCGATCTCCCGCGAACTGCGCGTGCGGGTGGTAGACGAAATCCTCCGCGCGACCCTCGGCATCGACCGACACGTCATTCGCGACACCGACGATGAGGCACGTAGCGTCGCCGGCGCTGATCGTCTGACCGATCGGATCGACGCCCGGGTAAATCCGCTTCGCGAGCGATTGGCTCACGATCACTCGCCGCGGGGCTGAAGGCACGTCGCCGGCGTTGAACGCTCGACCGGAGACGATCTGAATTCCAACCGCCTTGAAGTAATCGCCCGACACGACGCGGTTCTCCGCCGGGACGTCGGCGCTCTTGGTCCCGGCGAGCGGTCCCGACAAGGCTTCGGCACCCCAAATGTTGTACTGGCCCGTCGCCGGCAGCTTCGACACGCCGCCCGCGGCGCTCACCCCAGGGATGGCCTCCAACCGGTGCGCGACCTCTTCATATGTACGGGCGCGCGCCGTCGAGTCGTAGCGAGCCTCCGGCAGATGCAACTCGAACGTCAGCACGTTCTCGGCGCGAATGCCGAGGTCGAGCTCGCGCAGGCGGCGAACGCTGGCAATGAGCAGCCCGGCGCCGGCGACGAGCACGAAGGCGAGCGCGACCTGCGCGACCACGAGCAGCGAGCGCAGACGGGCGTGCGAGCGTCCGTCGGTCGACGAACGTGACTCGCCTCCTCCGCCTCGAAGCGTCTCGTTCGGGTCGGAACGCCCCGCGCGCATCGCCGGGACGAGTCCGCACGCAATGGCGCACACCGATGATATGAGAATTGAAAAGCCGAGGATCCGCGGGTCGAGCGAGAGCGCGGTCAACCGCGGAATCGAGCCGCCGCCGAGCGCGACGATTCCGCGCATCGCGAGCTGCGCGACGACAAGACCCGCGACGTCGCCCGCCAGCGCGAGCACCAAACTCTCCATGAGCAGTTGCCGCACAATGCGCGTTTCGCCGGCGCCGAGGGCGCCGCGCAGGGCGAACTCGCGTCCACGCTCGGATCCGCGCACGAGCAGCAGGTTCGCGACGTTCACGCAGACGAGCAGCAGCACCGCGAAGGCGGCGGCGAGCATCAGCTGCAACGCGCGACTCGATTCGCCGACGACGTCCTCTTTCAGCGGCTTGAGCACCGCCCCCACGGTTTTGGTGTGGGGATATTCGGCTGAGAGCCGCACGCCGAGCGCGTCGAGTTCGGCTTGCGCGGCGGTGATCGTCACGCCGGGCCGCAGCCGGCCGATCACCGTCATGTAGTGGTTGTCCACGTTGCTCGGAATGCGCCCGGGCGCCAAGTCGATCGGGATCCACGCGTCGACGGCTCCCCCGATCACGACGGGATCCGTGAATCCCGGCTGCATGACGCCGGTGATGACGTACGGCACGCCGTTCATCGTCAACGTTCGTCCCATCGCCGACGCATCGCGATGGAACCGGTCGCGCCAGAGCGCGTCACTCAGAACGATCGCTCGGCCGCTGACCTCATCCTGCGCATCGAAGGGGCGCCCTGCCGCGAGAGGCGAACGTAAGACGTCGAAATAGTCGCGGCTGACGTAAAGCACGTGAATGCGGCGTGCCCCGCGCCCCTCGTCTCCGGTGATGTCGCCGCCGCTTTCGCCGTACGTGTTGAGCGCGGCAAGGCTCTCGAAGGATTTCAGTCCGTCGCGGTAGGCCAGATAGTGAACCGGAGTGACGAACGAACCGTCGATCTTGCGGCGCGTATCCACGTAGTACAGCCGGACGAGCCGCCCCGGCTGACCGTACGGCAGCGGCTTGATGAGCACCGCGTCCACGGCGCTGAACACCGCCGTGGTGCCGCCGATGCCGAGGGCCAACGTGAGCACGGCGGTGACAGTGAAGGTCGGGCGCTGCCTCAACACTCGGAGCGCAAAGCGGGCGTCGTCCCATGCGTCGCTCAGCCATCGAACACCGGTCGCGTCGCGCACCTCTTCTTTGGTGCGGTCGACGCCGCCGAGCGCGAGAACCGTGCGCCGTCGAATCTCCTGCGGCGCAATTCCCTTTCGCCGCATCTCCTCGGCTTCCATCTCGAGATGGAAGCGCAGCTCGTTGTCGAGGTCACGCTCGTCTTGTCGGCGGAAGGCCAGCGCCCGCAGGCGCTCGACGACATCGGAAAAGAGACTCATGCGTTCACCGGCACCGTACGCGCGCCGAGGATTGCGTTGACCGCCGACGTGGCGCGCTGCCATGCGGCGCGTTGCTCGGACAACTGCCGTTCACCCGCCGCCGTGAGCGCGTAGTAGCGCGCGCGGCGATTGTTCGCCGTGGTCTGCCACGACGACGAGATCCATCCGCGTCGTTTCATGCGGACGAGCGCCGGGTAGAGCGAGCCCTGCGTGACGAGAAACACTCGCCCCGACATGGCCTCGATGCGGTGGGCGATTCCCCAGCCGTGCATCGGCTCGAGCGCGAGGGTCTTGAGGACCAGCATCTCCAGGGTGCCCTGCACGAGTTCCCCGCCGCGATCCTCGTCCACCGTCACGCCCGACTCCTTCAGATGCCCTGAAGGAACGTATAGAACCAGTCGGAATTGGTCAATGCTGTGCGTCGCCAGCGTTGCATGAGGCGGGCTTTGTTCGCGGCGAATGGAAATATTACGCCCGCGCGGGCGCCGGTCCCTTGTGGGGCAGCGACGTGGACGCATCCGTGGGGCAATCAGCGGCTGAACGCGGCGGCCTCGTCGCGTTGGAAATCGGATCGCGGGATGGCCGGCTGGATGTAGGCGTCGAACAGAAACGGCTCGAGCGCACGCGATTCGGAATGATCCCTTTGATGAACGTGATCGTTCGGCTCTCGTTCTAAACCCCGCGCCCCCCGCGGTTCTGGAGGTCACCTCACCGACGCCCGAGAGCCTCAGCACGACCTTCCCGAGGTTGTTCCACAAAAAAGTTGTTGCTATCCGCGATATCCGCTTTTCTATCCGCGACATCCGCGTTCAGTTCCGTCAGTTGCAGCTGTAGTTTGTCGGTCAACCGCCCCGCCAGAACCAGCGAAGCTCTTCATGGCCAGCCACTCGTCCACCGCAGCACCCGCCAATCCCCTCGACCGCACGATGACGACCGGTTCGTCTGCGCCCGTCGTCGACGTGCTGACCGTCATCGCCGTGGGGATCATCGTCCACGCGGCCACCGCGCTGTTGCACGAAGGACTCGGCCATGGCGGCGCGTGCCTGTTGGTCGGCGGCACACCGCTCCGGCTCACGTCGGCCAGCTTCGATTGCAACGTCGCTCCAACGCGCGTGGCCGCGGGCAAGATCGTCGCCGCCGGCGGAACCATCATCAACCTCATCACCGGCGCGATCGCGCTGTGGCTCTTCAGACGCTCGTCGGATCACGGCACGCGACGATTCGCGCTCTGGCTTTTCGCGGCGACCAACATCATGGTGGGGCTCGGCTACTTCTTCTACTCAGGCGTCTCCAACATCGGCGATTGGGCGGACGTGATCCATGATGAGAATCCGACGTGGCTTTGGCGAACCCTCATCGCCGCCGGCGGCTTCGCGGCGTACTGCTGGGCCACCGTGCAGCTCTACCGTCTGCTCGCCACGATCGTGCGCGGCGACGCCGACGAGCGTTACAAACTGGCAAACAAGCTTTCGCTCATCGCCTACGTGACAGGCGTCCTAATCGCATGCGCCGCCGGCCTGTTCAATCCCGGTGGCGTCCTCATACTCCTCATCTCTTCGACCGCCGCGTCATTGGGAGGCACCTCCGGACTCGCGTGGGGCGCCCAAACCATGCGCGGCGCGACAGCTGTCAACGACGCCCCCCCGCTCACGATTCCCCGCAGCAAGATCACAATTGGCGCCGCGATCGCGGTAGGACTCCTCTTCGTCGCCGTGTTCGGCCGGGGCATCTCGCTCTGACGTCGCTACACGACTTGGTGGACGGGCGTGCGGGTGTACGTAGTTGCACTTGCACTTGCACTTGCACTTGCACTTGCACTTGCACTTGCCGTCGCAGTTGCAGTTGCCGTTCCAAAAAAGTCTTTGCAGTACCCGCCAACTCCGGCCCTTTATCCGCGAAATCCGCACTCTGTTCCGTCAGTTGTAGTCACCGTCACGGTGCCGACGACGACCGGAGATACCGCAAGACTCGCAGGTCGAGATAATTGGCTATCTGCAACGGCAGCTGCCGCCGTTGCGTTCCGGTCAACACACCGTTCGCCGCGGGCACGAGCGTCATCAGGTAGTCGATCGTTCGTTCGCGTGCCGACACGTATCGCGAGTACGCCTCGCCGTGGCTGTACACCTCCGGCAACGTGACGAAATAGTCGGAGACCGGCGTCCACACCGAGTCGGCGAACAGGGAGAACCTGTAGCTGAGCGTCGCCAGGCTGTCGGCCTGCGCCCGCGTCAACTTCAGTTCCTCCTGCTGGGTGAGCACCATCGCCATCGGGTTGGGAATCACGCTCGTCGCGAAGTTCTTCATCGACTCGGGGGTCGCACGGCTTCCCTCTCTCGTGCGACCGACCTCGAGCCGCTGCGTGAGTAACTGCCGCTCGCGCGGAACTCCGACGTCGACGCTCACTTGAAGACTCACGAAGGGCAGCGTGTGCGTCACGGACTCCCGCGGGCGCGTCGAACCGAAGCGCTGGTTGACGTCGTACTTGAACGCGCGGGTTGTCGGGTCGTAGCCGCGTACATAGAGCAGGTTGTCATCCGGGGGAATCTGTTGTCCCCACCCGCGCGTGTCGGCGCCGCCATGCAGCGCCAGGTCGAGAATGCCGAGCGGGTTGGCTACCGTGAGCGCGATCGTCGCGCGTTTCGGCAGTCCGACTTTCGCCGGGTTGAATTTGAGCTGCACGGCGTTGGCAATCGTCCACGGCGCCTGGCAGCTCGCGCGTGACGCCAACTGCCCGATCTGCTTCGAGAGACATGCACGCGCCGCGGGCGCGCCCGTCGCGAGAAGTGTTCGCATCGCGGAAGCGAGCGAGTCCGACGACTTCGTCGGGTCGAAGATGAACGCGCGATCGTTGACCATCCCGTCGCCGTTGACGTCCGACGCGACGAGCGGCGTGAATCGCTCACCGGACGTCGCATGCAGGACGGTCGTCAGGAAGAGGAAGTTAAAAATCGGAAGATCCGTCCAGCGCAGATCTATCGTATGGCGGGGCGTCTGCGGCTGCGTCCCCCAGCTCACCGCGAATGGATCGCCCGCCGTGCTCGAGAACCCGCGGTACTGCTCTCGCACGCCGAGGAATGTGTAGGTGAGATCCCACTTGAAGCGAAGGTTCGCCGTGATCGGCTTGAGATCTACCTTCACTTGTCGAGAGTGAACGGCCAGATCCGATCGTTGCATCCAGACGCGAGCAAAGTCGGCAGACACACGCCCAGCGCCCGCGGCGATACTCCCTGTCGACGGCACGATCGCCGCTGCCTCGGCGAACACGGGTCTGTTTCCTTCCCCCGGCAGCGAGAACTCCGGCGAACGGTGGAGATTCAAATCCAACCCGCTCGCCTGGTCGAGACCGTTCGAAACGATTGCCTGCACGCCGAGCACGAACCGGTTGTCGAACACCGGACCTGACCAATCGGCGGCGCCGCGCAACGCGCGGGGCTCACGAAACGCCGGGTCGAACAGCACGACGTTCGGCGCACCCGTGGCGTAGACAGTTCCGGCGGAGCCATCGGGGGCGCAGCGGGTCGGAACCGACGACGGATCGCCAAGAAATGAGGCCCACGCGGGGAACGGCACCGCCGATCCGACGCACGTGATCGATTGCGACGACGACCGGAGCCCGGTCGCGTTCATCGCCCCGGCGACGAACGGTGACGGTGCAACGTTCTGAAAGACGCCGACTCCGGCATGAATCACCGCTTGCGGCGGGCGAGCCGCGCCGGGCGCGTATGCAACCTGCGACGACGTTCCATACGCCCACTGCACGCCGACGCGCGGGCTGAAGTACGCGTCGCTCGGCAAGCGATCGTTCGGGATACCGAACGTCGTTTGCACCGCCGGATTCGCCGCCGGCACGTCGGTGAATCGCGCTCCATCCACGCGCACGCCGTACTGGACCTGCAATCCGGGCTTCGGCCGCCAGTAGTCGCCGAGCGCCAAAGCGCCGACGACTTGTCCGCCGGACTGCGTGGCGCTCGTGAGCGTGCGCGTGAAGCTCGCGGGTACGCCGGCCGCGACGTCGCTCAACGAGTTGAAGCGGAAGGTCCCAAGCAGGTCTCGCCCCACGTCGCTCTTGAACGTGTCGTGACCGAGGCTCGACGTGAGACGAAGCGTGTGGGTGTTGTCGAGGCTGAACCAACTCAGCTGGTTCGTGATTTGAACCGTGCGATTCCCTGTCGCCGTGGTGAGCGCGTTGCCCCCGAAGGACAACGACCGCACGGACGATCCGCCATCGGGGGGCGGCAACGCCGACGCGACCGACACGATGCCTTCGGGCAGCCGCTGGTATGGATCCGAGGTCGTGCTCTGTCCGGCGAGACCGATCGTGGTCTTGCTGAGCACGCCGAACCAGAAGTAGTTGGTGTGCACGAGCGACGCGTTCGCGCCCCAGAACGTCGTTGCATCCGCATGGCCCGGCGTCGCGAGCAGCGGACTGACGACGTCCACAGGACTCGTTCGCCGAAAGTCGCCGGCCAGTCCCAACGTGAACGAGTGGCCGGCCCCCGACGCGCTCGGCATGAGATCCATGTTGAACAGGCCTTGCGCGACGTCCTGCGCCTGCCGCCCAGGAATTCCGCCGCGGTTCACGGAAATACCGTCCGCCCTGAGTACGTTCAGCAACCGCGCAGCTGAATCGGGCGCTACACCGGCGGCGATGAGACCCGCTTCGTTCGCGTCCACCAACGAAGACACGTCCTTGAGTCTCCGTCCGACGTTGTACGCGCCGTTGTAGAAGATCTCATCGACCTTGAACGGGCCCGCGGCGTTTCCGCCCACGCGCACGCTCGTATATCGGTCTCCCTGCGCAACCGACGGCTGGTCGGCCCACTCGAGCTGCGGCGCCAGGCTGGAGTTCGTGACCACGCGGCGCGAAAAGTTCGACCCCGGTATCGTCAGGATCGAGATCTGCGCTCCGCTGAATCCGCCGCGCGACACGTCGAACGGGTATGGGTTGATCGACGTCGTCGCGAGGACGTCGGGCGGCAGCGCGCTGATCCCCGAGCCGAGACCGTTGAACGTCACGTTGTTCTGATCGCCCGAGAGACCGAGGACCGAGTACATGTCGGGCGCGCCATTGAGACCAGGCACCAACTGAAAGCCGGCCGCGGCGGCCATGGCGGCGAGGTTGCCCTCTTGGTCGGGTGACACGGGGTTGTTCGTGAGCGGACGCGCGCCACCGCCGACGTCGGGCTCCTTCGAGCTCCGGTCGGGCAGCGCGCGCGTTCGCTGCGCGCGAATGTCCACGGCGTCGAGAGAAACGATGGCCGACGACAGCCGCGCGTCGGCGAGCATGACTTCCTCGTCGCCGACCTTCTTGACCTCGAATCGCTTCGGCTGGAGGCCGAGCTTGCGCACGTCGATCCAGTAGTCGCCTTCGCCGTTTATGAAGATGATCGTGAAGCGGCCGCCCTTGTCCGTGGTGGCGGTCTTCGAGACCTGTCCCATGTAGGACGTCGCTTTCACCTCGGCGCCCTGCACGGGCTTTTGATCGGTATCGGTGACCCGGCCGCGAACGATGTCGGTCGACACCTGAGCGCGCGCAGCGACTGGTGTCAGCGCGGCGTGAGCGGCAATCAAGAGCGCGCCTACGGCCGCGCCCATGCGCGAGAGCAGCATGGCCGAATGCTTGTGTGAGTGGCGAAGTGTCTACTTCGACGGCTTCGAGGTTTCGAGCTTCACGCGCTCGAGCGTGAACCCAGCCGCACGGTCGCCGGACTGGAGGTATACGACGCCGCCTTTGCCGAACCCGGCGATCGATCGGCCGACCGGCATGCGCACGCGTTCGTACAGCCCACGTGCTGGACTCAGCACGTCGTACACCAACTCTCCGTGAAGCGATTGCGCGGTCGTCGTCGTGAGCACCCAGAGGTTGCCGTCGAGATCCGCCAGTGCGGCGTTGCGGTGAATTGGCGGGAAGTAGTCGGGAATCTCGGAGAGTGGAACGGAGATCATTCGCTGAATGCTCCCGGCTTGTCCCGTCGGGTCGACGCCGCCGCTCGAGCGACCACGACCCTGATTCGCTCCGTCGCCGCCTCCCCCGTCAGGACGACCCGGATTTACCGGCGTGTTCACGCGCCGATTTCGGATCGCCATGAGAGAATCCCAAACCACCTTCGCCGAATCCGCGAGCTTTTGTTTCTCGTCGTCGGTGAGGCGCTTCCAATCGAACGGCAGCTTGTCCGTGGACTTCATGCCGCCGTCCGGCAGCACCCAATCGACGTGGTAATCCCGCCCGCGGACGAAGGCGAGCGTCCCGTCGGACAACACCGCCCATGAATCCTCGGTCGGCACCGGTTGGATGATGGTCGTTACGACGCGATTGCCATTCTCGGGAGGGTCGCCCCGGTTTTTTCCGACGGCGATGTGCAGCGCCCCGGCGACGTCCACCGTTCGCGCCTCGAGATCGGCACGGAGAATGAGGACTGAATCGGCGGTCACGCCCACGCCGTTCACCCCCCGGACCATCGTTCCACCGCGCGCGTACAATCGCCCCTTTGGATCCGAGGCCTGCGGGGCCGCGAACGGGACCGGAAATGGCGTGGCGCCGTCGCTGTAGTCGGGAAGCGCGATCGCGTGCACAGCGCGCCCCGTGCCATCCAACATCAATTTCGGCTCGCCGTAACCCTGGTTGAAGATCGTCGAGTCGCCGAGATACGGGACGATCTGGTCGGCCCGCGTCCCGTAGCTGTTCGACGCTCCGGGCGTCGAATCGAATGCGATCGTCGCATTGGCCAACGACGCATCGAAGATCTTGAGCTGGCGTCTGCCCGCGTCGTTGACGAGGACTCGTCCGTCGGAGAGCTCGCGCACACCGAGAATCGCGCCGAACGTCGACGTCGTTCGCGCAACCGGCGCGGTCAGGCTGAGGACTGGAATACCCTGCTGCCGCGACGCCGGCGTCTGCGCCGATGCCACCGCTCCGCAGACGAGTGCCGCGAGCGCATTCTTGACTGGCGCTTCCTTCAAGATGGAACGGCAGGTTCGCGGCTTCGGCGCCGGAGCGCTGCGGGCGTCAACCTCGACCTGCGCGGCGTTTGCTTCCATGGTGTCCACCTCCGATTTCGCTTTGTCGAGATCCGCCTTCGTCGCCTGCCCTGCCGCGTACGCGCGGCGGATCGAGTCGTAGACCACGCGCGCCAACGCCAATCGCGACGAGGTGAACGCCCGTGTCGTCGCCAGCGACGTCGCCGCCACCTCTCGCTGATTGGTCGCCAGCGCCTCGGCCGCCGCCGGTCCGGTGTTCATGCCGAGCACGAGCCCTGTCGTGAGCGCGAACACCGCGCCCGCGGCGATGCCGATCACCGCGACGACCTTTCCAATCGGCGCCGACCGCGACGGCCGGACTCCAAACTGGAGCTCGGCGCGATACGCCCGCTTGAGCTCTCGCTTGAGCGATTCCCGAAACTCGGGTGTCGGTGTGTGTGGATCGTCAGGCTGATTCATGCCATACCCCCGTTTCCTTGCTCATAGTCCTCGAGGGCGATCTTCAGCTCGCGGCGCAATCGTTCGCGCGCGCGCCGCAACCTCCCCTCGACGGCCCGCTCGGAGATTCCATAGAGCTCCGCGAGCTGGGACGTCTTCATTCGGTCGTAGTGGAACGTCTCGAGCAGCTTCGCCTCCGCCTCGGGAATGCGCCCGAGCGCCTGCGTCACCAGCGACGCCACCTCGGCGGACTCACTGACCGCGTTCGCGTCCACCGCGGCGAGAACCTCCGCCGGCGAGACTTCGTCCAGCGCGGTCGGTTGATGCCGGCGGAAATAGCTCGTCAGCAGATTCTTCGCGACGGTCGTCAGCCAGCCGACCGGGTTTGTCGGAACGCCGTGCTCGCGCCAATGCCGCAGCGCGCGGAACCACGCCTCCTGCGTGATGTCCTCTGCCAGCTCGCGCTGGCCGCCGCAACGGCGAGACACGAAGCCGTAGAGCTCCGCAATCGTGTCGTCGTAGATCCGTTCGAGCTCGGATTCGCTTATGCGATCGGCGGCAGGCATCCGTGAGGAAACGTGATGTTCATACGACGCACAAGGGTGCGAAAACCCACGCGAGGTCTGAACGGGGTATTCTTTTTTGCGTGACGAATCCCAACCATCTCGACAAAGCGACTTGGAAGGTCGTATCACCACCGCCGGCGCTGACGCCCGCTACTATAGATGCGCTGCTGACGGCGTGGCGTGGCGACGTCGCAGTGACGGCGGTAGAACCGCTCGCCGGCGGCATCATGAACTGGAACTACCGGATCCGGCTCAGCGGGTCCGCCGAGCAGTTTGTGCTGCGCTTCTACGACCGAAATCCCGAGTCCTGCGCGAAAGAGGTCAAGATTCTCGACCTCGTGCAGAGCGACGTTCCGGTTCCCCGCGTGTTATTTGTCGAGCCGCGAGGCGCGGCCGGCTATCCTCCATTTTGCGTTCTCGAGTTCATCGAAGGCATTTCGCTGCGAGAGCTTCGGCGGCGCGGCGACGCGAAGGCGTTGGCCGATGCTTCGTATGACGCGGGTCGCTTGCTGGCGCGATTGCAACGCCACCGGTTCGACAGGTCGGGTCGATTGTCGGCCGGCCTCACGGTGGAGGACGACGTGTTGGCGGGCGTGTCGCTCGTCGGCGTCGTCGACCATTTCGTCGAATCGCCTGTCGTCGCTGGACGGCTCGACGCCGGGTTGCGAGAGCGGCTTCGATCGTTCGTCCGCGCGACCGAGCCGCTGCACGCGTCACCGAGTGAACCAGCATCACTGGTTCACGGGGATTTCAACTCGCCGAACATCTTCGTTCGCCAAGACGGCGGCCGCTGGGTCGTCGCCGCGATCTTGGATTGGGAGTTCGCGTTTTCCGGTTCCATGTTTGCCGATATCGGCAACATGCTGCGTTACGAGCGGCCGGGACAGTCGCGGTACGAGCCCCATTTCTCGCGGGGACTCGTCGACGGAGGCTGGGAGCCGGCCGGCGACTGGTCTCTCCGTGCGCGTCTCGCCGATCTCCCGGCGCTCTGCGAGCTCCTCACCCGCGACGACGTGCCCGACGTGATCGTGACCGAATTGCGCGATTTGATCACGGACACGCTCACGGCGTCGGTCCACGGGGCAGGCCATCTCGTCACACGCCGCTTGACGCCAGAGCACTAGAACATCTACCTATTGACAGGTAGAAGTTCTAGGCATCTTCGGCGAGGCGGGCATGTTCACTGGTATCCGACCGGCGGCATTCAGGATCGTTCCCCTGCTAGTCGCCGCCTCAGCAGCTCTGGCCTGCGTGAGTGCGGGGCGCACGAGCGCGACAACGCCGGCGCCGGGCGATGACGCCCAGATCGGCTACGGCGAGCTGCCGCGTACGCGCGTCACGTCGGCCATCACATCGATCTTCCCGACCCACGAAGAAGCAGCATCGGTCGGGCGCGTCGAGGAATTGCTCATTGGACGCGCGCCCGGCGTCGAGGTGCTTCGCACGGCCACCGGCGGATACACGGTGCGCATCCGCGGAGCGATGGTGAGCGGAGGCGATCCACTGATCGTGGTCGACGGCGTGGCGCAGTCTCCCAATGTGCCGACCGAGCTCGTTCTCTCCGGCATCAACCCCGGGGACATTCGGCGGATCGATATCCTGCGCGGATCGAGCGGGGCCGCGTACGGGCTGCGTGGCGGAAACGGCGTGATCCTGATCGAGCGACGGTCAAAGCCGCATTAGTCTTTCAGCACAGCCTCGTCGCAATTCCAATCGGCGTGGTCGCGTCGCCGAACGTGCACTTAGTTCGGCGTCACGAGCAGGAATTCGCCGCGCGCGGGCACCCACACGTAGCGCTGAGTGTTCACCGGTGCCCCTCCACCGATGGGCACAACCAGCAGGTGGATCCTCCCGGCGACGGACGTGCTGTCGACGGAGAGATATCTGTCCGGCCGCCCGCCAATCGAGTCAGGGCGCTCGGGGCCATCACAGACGCTGATCACCCGGTAGGAGCTATCTGCCGGCTGAGTGAGAATGGCGACGATTCGCAACGCGTGCAGTCGGCGATCATAACCGGCGACGACATAGTCGACGGCGTTGGGCACCCGGAATCTCGACCGGACGATGCTGAGACCTTCGTCGCTCGACGGCTGAGCCGAGTCGCGGGCGGCGGGCAAATACCCGTCCGGGGACCAAGGCACGAAGTCCGGTGCCTGGGCGGCAAGTGCATCGCGGGCACCGCGTGGAATGCTATCGAGCGTCAGGAAGCTCGCCCCCGCAGGCGGCAAGGGCGAGGACCGCCGCACCGAGGGTGATTCCCTCGTATCGACGAACGAAACTTTTCCGTGAACGGTTCATGGTTGTTCAAAGAAGGTCGATTTGAAATCGACCGTGCTTGTTTACGTCCCGCGGGCAGGTGCGTAGTTTAGCCCAACCCTTCGGCCCCCCCCGGCCCCGATGGCAGACCTTCGCGACGAGCTCCAGTCCTCACTCGGCTCAGCGTACGTGCTCGAACGCGAGCTCGGCGGTGGCGGCATGTCGCGCGTGTTTCTCGCCGAGGAGAAGGCGCTGGGGCGCAAAGTGGTGGTCAAGGTCCTTCCGCGCGAGCTCGCCGCTGAAGTCAGCGTCGACCGATTCCGGCGAGAGATCCAGGTCGCCGCACGCTTGCAACAAGCGCAGATCGTTCCTGTCCTCTCCGCGGGCGAGCTCAACGGCGTCCCGTACTATACGATGCCGTTCGTCGAAGGTGAGTCGCTGCGCACCCGGTTGGCCAACGGCGCGCGCCTGTCGATTCATGACGTCGTCGGCGTCTTGCGCGACATCACCCGCGCGCTCGCGTACGCGCACGAACGCGGGATCGTCCATCGCGACATCAAGCCGGACAACGTGCTGCTGAGTGGCGGGACCGCGGTCGTCACCGACTTCGGCATCGCCAAGGCGCTCAGCGCGGCGAAGGACGCGCCGTCGCCCGCGGCGCCCGCCGATTCGTCGCTCACGCAGCTCGGTACGTCCGTCGGTACGCCGACGTACATCTCTCCGGAACAGGCGGCCGGCGATCCCGACGTGGATCAGCGAGCCGACATCTATTCGCTCGGCTGTGTCGCGTACGAGCTCCTGACAGGCCAACCGCCTTTCCCGGGGCTGTCGCCGCAGAAGACGCTCGTCGCGCATCTGACCGAGAAGCCAGCGCCAGTCGCCACGAAACGGCCCGACACGCCGGCGGCGCTCGCCGATCTTGTGATGCGGTGTCTCGAGAAGGATCCATCGCGGCGGCCCAACGCGAGCGAGATCGCGACTGCGCTCGACGGCGTCGCGAGCGGAACCTCCGGATCGATGACCGCGGCGGCGTTCTTCGCGGGACCGCAGGCGGCCAAGCGTGGCATCGGCGTGTACGCGGCGCTTGTCGTCGCCGTCGCCGTGCTGGCCAAGGCCGCGGTGATCGCGCTCGGCGTGCCGGACTGGGTGTTCGTCGGCGCGCTCATCGCCCTGGCGATCGGCGGGATCGCGGCGGTGCTCACGGCGCTCAACGTGAGCCCGCGCCTCAACTGGTCGCGCACGTTCCGCTTCACGGGAGGCGCGCTGGCGAGCTTCGTTGTCCTCGTCGCCGTCGTGATGATTCTGCGTTCGCTCGGCATCGGGCCGGCTGGCTCTCTGCTCGCGGCGGGCAAGATGACCGGGCGCGAGCGGCTGCTCGTCGTCGACTTCAACGCGGGCAAGGATTCGTCGCTGTCGCACGTCGTGACGGAGGCGGTTCGCACGAACCTCGGCCAATCGAAGGTCGTCTCGATCATGCCGCCGACCGCGATCGCGGCGGCGTTGCAACGAATGCAGAAGCCGGCGTCCACGAACCTCGACCTCGGGCTCGCGCGCGAAGTCGCACAGCGCGAAGGCGCCAAAGCCGTCGTTGACGGCAGCGTGACGCCACTCGGCAGCGGCTATGCGTTGTCGCTGCGACTCGTCTCGGCGGACTCCGGCGGTGAGCTCGCCGGGTTTCAGCAGACGGTCGACGGCCCGAGCCAGCTGCTCGACGCGGTCGACAAACTCACGCGCAAGCTCCGCGGGCGGATCGGCGAGTCGCTCAAGGCCGTGCGCGACGCGCCGGCACTCGACCAGGTGACGACCTCGTCGCTCGAGGCGCTCAAGAAATACGCGGAGGGGGTTCGCGCGGCGGACCTCAACGCGGATTACGCGACGGCGGCACGGCTGCTTCGCGAAGCGGTCGCGCGCGATACGACGTTCGCGATGGCTTACCGCAAACTCGGTGTCGCGCTGGGCAATAGTGGCATGCCGCGCGCGCAGAGCGACAGCGCGTACCGGAGCGCGCTCCGTTTCAGCGCGAAGCTTCCCGACCGCGAGCGCTATCTCACGATCGGGAGCTACTATATGAGCGGTCCGGAGCCCAACCGCGCGAGGGCCGCCGATGCGCTCGAACACGTTATCGCCATCGATCCGAACGATCAGATAGCGTCGATCAATCTCGCAAACATTCTCAAAGCGCGCCGGCAACTGCCGCAGGCGGAGTCGCTGTACAAGAAGGCGGCATCGACGCCCGGTGCGCCACTTGTCGCGGTCCAGAGTCTGGCCTCCACGTTATTTGACGAGGGCAAGATCGACGAAGCGTCCAAGCTGTTCGACCAAATCAGGACGCGGGCACCCAACTCGAGCGCCGCCCGGCAGTTCCCTGCACTGCCGTTTTTCGCGCGCGGGCAGTTGGATTCGGCCGACGCGTGGTTCCGTACGCAGGTCAACGATCCCAATCCGCTCATTCGGGCCGGCGCATATAGTAACCTGGGCGGCATCGCCACCCTCCGAGGCCAGCTGACACAGGCGCACGACCTGTCGAACCAAGTCAAAGCGGCTGTCGCGGCTCTGCGCGGACCGACCCCGCCGAATCCACTGTCCGATTCTCTCGGCGTGGCGTACATCAGGCTGTGGTACTTCGCCGACACGACGCGCGCCTTGCACGCGATGGACGCGGCGCTCGCGGCTACGTCGCTCGCGACCCGGCCCGTGGATCAACGCCCCTATTTCTCCCTCGCCAAAGCATATGCGCTTGGCGGCCGTGTCGACGCAGCGCGCGCCATGCTCGCCAAGTACGACGCCGAGATGAGGGATTCGACGCTCCGCGCCCTGGCGGTGCCGACCTATCACTCCACGCTCGCGGAGATAGCGTTGGCTGAGCATAAACCACTGGTCGCGGTCTCGGAATTCTGGAAATCCGATTCGCTGCCCGACGGCCCCGCCCGCGAATGCGGTACCTGTCTGTACGTCGACATCGGGCGCGCGTACGACCTCGCGAACATGCCCGACTCGGCGATCACGTACTGGGAACACTATCTCGCGACGACGTCGTCGGGTCGCATCAACTCGGACATCTCGAACCTGCCGCCGCTGCTGCTGCGGCTCGGCGAGCTGTACGAGGCCAAGGGCAATCTCGACAAGGCCGCCTCGAACTTTTCCGCGTTCATCACCCTGTGGCAGCACGCGGATCCGGAGCTCCAGCCGAAGGTCCAGAGCGCGAAGAAGCGGCTGGCGGCCATCCAATCCAGAAAAGCGGGATAGTCGCCAGAGCTCCGCTTGTAGGGGTCGTGCGATTGCGGCAGGGTTTTTTCGACCGCGCTCCGCACGCCGGGCGCAGTTCTTCACCGACCGACCAACTGAGGATTGTATGAACCGATTGTTTCGCGTGTCTTTCGCCGGTTTCGCCGCGGTCGCTTCCGCCGCCGCGGCGCACGCGCAGGCCGCGCCGAGCCAGTCGGGTCAACCCGCCGCCGCGTTTCCGGCCGCGGGCGAGTTCGCCCCGGACTTCACGGCGACGGCGACCGACTCGACCGGTAAGTCGATCCCGGTGTCGCTCAAGGCACTTCGCGGCAAGGTTGTCGTGCTTGCGTTCTACCCTGCGGATCGCTCCTCGGGTTGCACCGCCGAGTTGAACAAATTCCGCGACGAATATGCGTCGCTGTTCGGCGACGGCGTCGTGGTGTTTCCGACGTCGGTCGACAGCCTTCAGTCGCACTCGAGCTGGGCCAAGGATGCGCACTTCCCCTTCGCGATGATCGCCGACACCAAGAGCGACGTGGCGGCCAAGTACGGTTCGCAGGGCGCAGCCCGGCCCTACTTCAAGCGCACGGTGTTTGTGATCGGCAAGGACGGCAAGATCGCGTACGAGGATACGCGCTTCAACGCGCTGGCCCAGGACGGCTACGACAAGCTCACGACGGCGATCAAAGCGGCGAAGTAACTGAGAGCATTCCGCACGCGAACAAAAAGGGGCGCCCGTTTCGGGCGCCCCTTGCCGTCCACCGGTCCACCCGTCCACCATTTCTCGTAAGTCGGCACCGCAAGACTCAAAGTGTCAACGCGCCGGCTCGTAGACGCGAAGCAGCGGACGGCCGCCAACGTTCTCGAGCGGGAGATAGATGCGATGCGTGCGCGGATCGACCGATACCGTGTGGGCGTGCGGCGCGCGGACCTCACCGATCGGCTCGAGCGTGTTTCCGTCGAGCCAGAACGCCGATACTACCCCCGACTCCGCCGAAACATACAGCCGCCGCCAGGCGGGATCCCAGGCGAGAACGTCCGGATCGTCGGCGACCTTGAGCCGTTGGATCGGTTTCATGGTGCGGAGATCGAGCACGATCAGGGCCGCATTCCCCTCGTTCGAGACGAAGGCGAGGCGGTCCGGCTCGTCGATCGTGAATCCGTGTGGGTGATCGGAGCCCGGAAGGTCGTAGCGCTGCACGATTTTCTCGCTGATCGGGTCAATGGCGACCATCTGATTCTTCGTCTGCACGGCGACGAGAACGCAATGCGACACCGAATCGTAGTGCGTGTTGCCGGCCTCCCCGCCCAGCTCGATCATCGAGCGTTTCGTTCGCGTCTTTGCGTCGATGACCATGTCGGCGCCGCCCGATTCATCCGACACGAACACCTTGTCGGCGTTTGCAGCGTAGGCGATGCCATCCGGGAAGCGCACTCCACCGACTCGACTCACGACCTTGAGCGTTTTGTCGTCGACGATTGCAACTTCGTGCGCCCCGGCGGCGGAGATGTACACCTGGTGATGCGCCGGCACCGCCCACACACCGGTCGCGCGTGGAACATCGGTGATCTCGGTGATGATTCGATCGCTGTCCGCGTCGAACACGATGGTTCGCCCGGCGTTCATGTGATTCATGTAGATCCGGCCGGTGGACGGATCGAAGCTCTGGTAATCGAACCGGTTCGCGGGACCCGGCAGCGGGATTTCGCGCACCAACTTGAGCCCGGACGCGGGCCGCGTCTGGTGAGCCGGAGAGGGGGCTCGCCACCCGGCCGGGGTCAACGACTCGGCTGTCGCGTAGCACGTTTGACCAACTAAGGGATGAACCGAGGAGCACACCGCGAGGCACGCCCCCAACGCGAGCCACCATCTATCATTTCTCATGAACCCTTCCCCCCCTGTCGGCCAATGCCTGCGACATCGAAAGTCGTTTTCATCTGCTTTCACGGCTCGGCAAGGAGCTTGATCGCCGCGCAATATGATGACGTCGCGTCTTACTGTATTGAATGGACGGCCACGTAGCCGTCGTGCCGCCCCAGGCACATATTGGCGATGCAACGCGCCTCCCTGCCGCCTGCGCGATTCGCCTCTCATCCCGAGCCCACGATGACTCATCGCATCTCTCTGCTCGCGATCTGCCTCGTCGCCGCTTCGTCCAACGCGCTGCACGCGCAGGCGACATCCCCTCGTCGATTGACGGCGAAGAGCCCCAGCGAAACACCGCCGGCGTCGACTCCGACTCCGATGCGCGGCGTGCGCGATCGTGCCGAGCTCGAGGCATTCGTGGACGGCGTCATGGAGGCGAATCTGCGCGACAAACACGTCGCCGGCGCGACCATCTCCGTCGTGAAGGACGGCGCCCTCCTGTTCGCGAAGGGCTACGGCTATTCCGACGTCGCGCGGCGTCAGCCGGTCGATGCCGGCCGGTCGCTCTTTCGAATCGGATCCACCAGCAAGCTCTTCACCTGGACCGCGGTGATGCAGCTCGTCGAGCAAGGAAAGCTCGACCTCGACACCGACGTCAATCACTACCTCGACTTCAAGATTCCGGCGACTTACCCGCAGCCGATCACGCTGCGCCACATCATGACCCACACGCCGGGCTTCGAGGAAGACTCACGAGACCTCATCAGCGACGATTCGACTCAGCTCGTTCCGCTCGGCCACTGGCTCGCGACGCATATCCCCGGACGCGTCCGGCCGCCTGGCACATACGCGTCGTATTCCAATTATGCCACGGCGCTCGCCGGATACGTCGTACAGCGTGTGTCCGGTATTCCGTGGGACGATTACATCGAGCAGCACGTGCTCACGCCGCTGGGGATGACCCAGACGACGACGCGCCAACCGCTTCCCGCTCGCCTGCGAGACGACATGTCGCACGGCTACGCGTGGGCCGGCGGCTCGTATCGGCCGGAAAAGTTCGAGATCGTCGAGCCCATGCCGGCCGGGTCGATTGCCGCCAGCGCGACGGACATGGCCAAGTTCATGATCGCGCACCTGAACGACGGCGAACTGAATGGCCAGCGCATTCTTGCCGACTCGACCGCGAAGCGCATGCACGCGCGCGCGTTCGGACACGACCCGCGGCTTCCCGGCTTCGCGCTCGGGTTCTACGAGAAAACGAGCCATGGTCTGCGCATCATCGGACACGGCGGCGACACGCAGTGGTTCCACACCGACCTCGCGCTCATCCCGGATGAAAGGCTCGGCGTTTTCGTGTCTTATAATACGAGCACGGGCGGCGAGCTGAGTTTCGCGCAGTTCCTCACACAGTTTCTCGATCACTACTATCCGTCTACTCCGTCCGTCGTAGCCATCACGGCAGACGCGGCGGCGCAAGCGCGGCGCGTCCAGGGCGAGTACGAATTCAACCGGCGATCGTACACGACGTTCCAGAAGGCTATCGGCCTCGCCGGCGACATTCGCATCAAGGCCGACAGCGGCCGCCTTCTCATGCACTCGCCGCTCGGCGACTCGCGCCTACTGCCCGTCGGGCCGCTGCTCTATCGCGAGGAGCTCGGCGACGCGCTCGTCGCGTTTCAGGCGGACAGCGGCGGTCACATCGTGCGTGCGTTCTTTGGTCCCACGCCGATGATGACGATGGAGCGAGTGCCGTTCAGCCACTCGGTGACGCTCCACTGGATGATTCTCGGCCTCGGCGTGCTGGTCTTCGTCGGCATGGTGCTGGCCGCGATCGCCCGATTGGTGCGGCGCCGACTCGGCACTCCGCGGCGCGAGGACACGCTGCCGGGACGTTGGCTGCTGGTGACGGCGTCGGTTTTCCAGATCGTGTTCGCGATCGCGGTCGTGGCGATTGCCAGCGCTTCGGGCGGCGGACTCCTGAACGGCAAACTCACGTCGCTCAAGATCGTGCTCGTCTTGCCCGTCTTGGCGGCGATCTGCGTGCTCGGCGCGGCGCTCTATGCGCTCCGGCAGTGGGGGCTCGACGAAGGCACGCGCGCCGCGCGCCTTCGCTTCACCGCCGCCACTGTGGTTGCAATCCTATTTACGTGGTCTCTGTTGCAGTGGAATCTCCTCGGATGGCGGATGTAGGCCGGTCCACCCGTCCACCGTCTACCCGTCCACCCGCTCATTGCGCCAGATCCCGAACGGCCGCCGCCAGCGTCCGCACTTTCCCGGAATCGCGCGAACCGCTGGCGTCTGCATCCAGCTGACTCGCGAGCTGTGACAGCGCGCTGTTCCGCGCCGACCCAGATGCGCTCTCGGCGCTCGACAGCGCCTGGCGAACCGCCGAGATGCGCGCGTCGCTGAGGCCCTTCGATCGATCGAGCTGGTCGACGTAGGCGCGCGCGACGGCGAAACTGGCCGGCCACGAATATCGCGGCTGCCCCTGGACGTTGAGATAGTCCACGTGCGCCGTCTTGGCCGCGTCGAGCTCGTTCTGCGTCAGCAACGGATTGGGCGTTAGCTCGAGCACGTCCAACCCACGCGCGATCTCGGAGCTCACGATCACGCCGTTGTACCAGTACGCGGACCACGAGCCGCCTTCCACCATCCGATTCGGGTCGATCGGCCCACGATCGAAGAACGCGATTTCGGCGGCGTGCTTGGGATCGGTGAAATCGAACACCGATACACCGCCCTGGTACCACGCCTGCACCATGACGTCGCGGCCCGGCACCGGAATGATCGAGCCGTTGTGCGCCACGCAGTTTTCCTGCGCCGTCTGCGGCGCGGAGAGCTTGTAGTAACCCTGAAAGACCAATTTGTTGTTCACGATGTCGAAGATCGCGTCGGCGCCCCAGTCGCGCGGATCGCTGGCGCGGCATTTCGGCGCGCTGCCCCCGCCCCACTCGTCGCTGAACAACAGCTTGGTGCCGTCGTTGTTGAACGTCGCCGAATGCCAGTACGAGAAGTTCGAGTCGGAGGCGGCATCCAAGCGAACCGGATGCGCCGGGTCGTGAATGTCGAGCAGCATTCCATAGCCTTCGCACGCGCCGCCGGCGTATCCGATCGCCGGATACACGGTAATGTCGTGGCATTGGGTCGGGCCGCGGTCCGCGCCCGCGCTCATGCCGAACTGCTTCAGCACGATTTGCGGCAGCGCCGCTCGCACCGCGGCGGAGTCGGCGCCGTTCGCCGGACCGCCGCCGTGATTTGCCTTGGCCGCGCTGTCCAAAAGCGGCCCGACCATTTGCGCCGGTGCTTCCATCGTGATGCCGAGCACGCTCATCGGGAATTTGCCCTGCGCGAGCATGGCCTTTTCATCTTCGACGTCGCCTTGCGCCAACCCATGATGCGCTGGCGCCGTGAGGTCGTTGAAGATTCTCGGGCTGCTCACGACCGACGCCTGCTCCGGGTGCGCCAGCGGCACCTTGATCACTTCGATGCGGAACAGCGCGGAATTCGGATCACTTTCGGGGAGCTTGTTGCTGCATCCCGCGAGCTCCGCGGCCGGGCGGATGCCTGACGACCCGGATATGTAGACGTAGACGTTGTTCGCGTCCTTGGGATCCACGACCAGCGTGTGCGTGTGCGATCCGCGGCACGTCTGGACGCTCGTGATGTATTTCGGGTTGTCCAAGTCGCTGATGTCGAAGATGCGCAGCCCGCGAATTCGCTCGGCGCTGACCGGCTCCGTGATGCCGCCTGGCTTGCAGTCGAGGCGCGACGACTCGGATTCTGCAGACATGAACAGCAGGTTCTTGTAGACCGAGACGTCGTTCTGCGACGCCGGGCAGAAGTATCCTTTGCGCAGCGTCGGATGGCTCGGATTCGAAACGTCCCAGACCAGCCATCCGTCGAACGTTCCCTGAAGCGCGTACTTGCCGAAGAACCCGAGATCCGAGTTCACGCTCTTGAACTGCTCGGGCGTGGGGGTGGTCGAGACCAGCCGCATGTTCCAGCTGGCCTGACCCGCGTCGTTCAGCCCCGCCTTGAGCCCGACGCGCGTATCAGGATTCGGCGCCGCCGCCTTGGCCATCGGCTCGATGTTGAAGCTCGCGTCTTGGCGGACGGGCCCCCCGGACAGCGTAACGCTGGACGTGTGCGTGCAGGCGCCAAGAAGCGCCGCGGGAACCACGAGTGCAAGGCGGAGTGATCGCATACGGAACTCGGTAGGTATCGCTTAGGGTTTGTGAGATTCGATCGCTTCGAGCAACAACATCTGTTGCATGCGATGAATCTCCGTGTTCTGATCCACGTTCACGTTGTTGGCGAACTTGAAGACGGACTCGTCCTGCGCGGCGCCCGGCGTACCAAAGAGCTGCTGGACCATGGTGATCGCGCCACCATGGTGCTGGATCATCCCGCGCAGGAAAAGCGTATCAAACGCGACGCCGCGCGCGGCGTCGAGCGCTTTCATTTGATCGTCGGAGAGCATGCCCGGCATGAGCATCACCATCTCCTGACCGTTCATCATCATCTTCATGGGCACCGGTTTCGCCTCGGGCACCGGCCGGTTTCGATCCCGCAGCCAGTTCTGCATCAACGTGATTTCGTCGTTCTGCGCGTTGATGATGCGGCCGCACAGCGTCTGCACCGCGGAACTGGCACCGTGCGTGGGTGCCATCTTGGCCATCACGATGGCCTGGGCATGATGCGAGATCATCCCCGTCATGAATTGAACGTCCGCCGTGGTATAGGGAAGCCGCGCGCTGTCGGCGCGGGCGCGCTCCCTCGCCGCGGAATCCGAAGCGGCACTGCGCCCCGTGCCTTGTGCAAAACCAACACCTGCCGAGGCACAGAGCAGCGCAATCGTCAATCGAGCAGACGGTAGACCCATCGTCTTCAACCTACTACCTGGCCGCGGTGTGCGGGGGAGGAACCCTGGTTCCTTGCCTGGCCGGGTCTTAAGAAATGTTAGCCCCACGCCTTCAACCCTGCCGCGAACGCCGCTGTCTGAGGGTCGAACGGGTACTCGGCTCCACGACCGACTCCACGACACAGACGTGAGGTAGAGATGGTCAATCTGAAGCTGGCGTTTCGGGCGCTTTTCAAGACGCCGTTCGTGACGTCGATCGCCGTGCTCACGCTCGCGCTCGGCATCGGCGCCAACGCCGCGATCTTTTCGCTGTTCGACCACGTGCTGCTCGCACCGCTCCCCGTGCCCCACCCCGAGGAGCTCGTCAACGTCAACGCCGAGGGTCCGAACCCTCTGTACCAGACCTGCACGAAGGCCGGCTCCTGCGACGTCGTCTGGAGTTATCCGATGTTTAGAGATCTGGAGCATGCCCAGACGGAATTCGCCGGCATCGCGGGCCATGAGCTGGTCGCCGGCAACATCGCGTATCGAGGCCAGACCCGTGGCAGCGACGTGATGCTCGTCTCCGGATCCTATTTCTCGGTGCTGGACCTCAGGCCGGCCATCGGTCGGCTCATCGCGCCACAAGACGACGAGGTAGTCGGCGCCAACTTTTCGGTGGTGCTCGGCTATGGCTATTGGAAGGCCCAGCTTGGCGGCGACCCGGGCGTGCTGGGCACGCAAATCGTCGTGAATGGCAAGCCGTTTACCATCATCGGCGTTGCGCCTCAGGGTTTCAACGGAACGACGTTGGGAACGGTACCCGCGCTCTACGTTCCGCTCACGATGAAGACGGCGTTAGGCTTGGCCGACCCGGACGAATACACCTTTCGCCGAGACTATTGGATCTACGCGTTCGCACGCTTGAAACCAGGCACGACGATCCAAACGGCCTCGAAGGCCGTGAACACCGTGTACCATCGGATCATCGCCGACGTCGAAGTGCCGCTGCAGAAGGACATGAGCGCTCAGACGCTCGCGAAGTTCAAGGCCAAGGAAGTGGTGCTCGAGGATGGACGCCGAGGTCAAAGCGACATTCACGGCAAGGCCAAGACGCCGCTGATCCTGCTCTTTGCAACCGCGGGCATCGTCCTCCTCATCGCTTGCGCGAACATCGCGAACCTGCTGCTCGCCCGCGGAGCCAGTCGCTCGCTCGAGGTCGCCGTGCGGCTGACACTCGGCGCCAGCCGCAGGCAGCTCGTAGCGCAGTTGGTGAGCGAGTCGTTGATGCTGGGCGTGATGGGCGGCGCGCTCAGCCTGCTCGTCGCGAAGCTGACGCTCGGTGCGTTCACGGGATTCGTGGCCCCCGGCGCGGCCGACGCGCTGGTCGTTCCCCTGAGCGGCGCGGCGCTCGGGTTCGCGGCCGCGTTGTCGCTCGGAACCGCCTTGTTGTTCGGGACCTTCCCTGCCATCCACAGCACGCGCCCGGATCTGGTGACCCTCGTGCGTGAGGGCACGGGCACGCATTCGGGAGCGCGGACGGCATCGCGCGTTCGCAACGGGTTGGTCACGACGCAGATCGCCCTCTCGATGGCGCTGCTGATCGCGGCGGGGCTCTTCACGAAGAGCCTGCGCAACGTGAGCCGAGTGGATTTGGGCGTGAAGACCGACAACGTCGTGACGTTCTCGATTTCACCGGAGCGAAACGGCTACGACTGGCATCGAACGCGCGCGCTGTTCGACGATGTGGACCGCGAACTCGCGGCTCTGCCGGGCGTGTCGGGAGTCGCCGAATCGGTCGTGCCGCTGCTGGGAAGCTCGAACCTGGGGCGCGGAATCGAAGTGCAGGGTTTTCACAAAGGACCCGACACCGACGACAACTCCCGCTATGACAAGGTGAGCCCGAGCTTCTTCAAGACGCTGGGCATTCCGATTCTCTCAGGCCGCGAATTCACCGGCAGCGATCGGCTCGGGAGTCAGAAGGTGGCGATCGTGAACGAAACGTTCGTGAAGAAGTTCGGCCTCGGCCGCGATCCAATCGGCAAGTTCATGGCGAATCGCGCCGGACGCGCGCCGGACATTCTGATCGTCGGCCTGGCCAAGGACGCGGCGTACAGCGAAGTAAAACAAAAGATCCCGCCGGTGTTCTATCTCCCCGCGTCGCAAGACTCGACCGTTGGCTCCACGTACTACTACGTCCGCGCCTCCGGCGATCCGGAGCCGGTACTGCGCGCCGTCCGATCGCTCGTCGCGCACCTCGATCCGAACCTTCCGGTCGAGAATCTGAAGACGCTGCCGCAGCAGGTCAGCGACAACGTCTATCTGGATCGCATCGTCGGCGAACTGTCGGCGGGGTTCGCCGTACTCGCGACGCTCCTGGCGGCGATCGGATTGTACGGCGTGTTGGCCTACTCCGTCATGCAACGCACGCGCGAGCTCGGGGTGCGCATGGCGTTGGGCGCCGATCCGCTGAAGGTGCAGCTCATGGTGCTTCGACAGGTAGCACTCATGACGCTGACCGGCGGCGCAGTCGGTGTTGCCGGCGCATTCGCGTTTGGCAGGCCGGTACAGTCGCTGTTGTTCGGCATGAGTGGATACGATCCGCTCGTCGTTTCGATCTCGACGCTGATGCTCGCCTTCGTCGCGCTCGGAGCCGGATACCTTCCTGCTCGCCGGGCGTCGCGGTTGGACCCTGTTCGGGCTCTGCGATACGAATAGGTGGACGGGTGGACGGGGGGACGGGGGGACGGGTGGACAGATACCTCTCAACGCTCAGTCGTTTGCGAGCACACGATGCCTGCTCGCCGGCGAGACGCCGCGACGATTCGAACCCCGCTTACGCCCAGCGGTACGTCGACGCGAGGTAGAGCAAGGCCACGACAAGCGCGGCGACGATGAGTGCTCCAAACCATCGGCCCATGCGGTCGAAACTACTCGCCGCGTGAACCGCCGCTAGCTCACGCCACCCCGCTTACCCCGGCCCGACATATCCGCTCTTGGCCAAAGCCATCTGTCGCGGGTTTCGCACGTCGTCGTAGGCGGCGTAGATCTCGGCGGCCGCCGTTCGTGCGGCGTGCAGCGTTCGCGCGCCGCGTTCATTGGTGGGCGTACGGGCCGCCACCTCGATCCACGCGCAGAGGAGTCGAAGCGCCATCTCGCAGCGACAGGTCGCGCGGATCTTGCCCGCGCCGGCGCGCATCGTATTGAGCTCGATGCGCGGCCGATCGACGCCGTCCTCGGCGGCCTCGCGCAGGATCGCCCGAACATCAATCGCGTCGATGGTCCACCCGTCCACCCGTCCACCCGTCCACCCGTCCCCCCGTCCACCGTTTCCGGAGCGCTATCTCACGAGCCTACGTGAAACGGAACGCTCGCGCGCACGCGTCCCCATTCGATGCGAAGCGTCGGAGATTTCGCGTCGATGGAGATTGTTACCTGCTCGGCTGGTGTCGACGCGTGGTCCAGCTTCATTGGAACGCGACCGATCTCGAGGTTCGCCAAGTACGGGATGCCCCACTGCCCCGGCGATCCGAGCTTGCCGAGGACAAGGTGCCATTCCCTGTCGCCGGGCACCGTGTTGATCGTGTAGCTGCCCGGCGCAAGCTTGACGTCGCCGAAGGTGAGCGGCTTGTCGGTGGTAATCACCGTCGCTTCGTCGGCGCCTGTGCGCCACGGCTGACCCGCCGGCATCATCTTCGACTCCGGCCTTCCCTTGAGGTACGGCCGACCGTATTCGACCGAGATGGTGGCGCCGTTGACCGTCCAGGTGGTTTTTTCGTGTGGGCTTCCGCCGCTGCCCGTTCCAGTCGAGACGGTTTTCTGCGCCATCGACGGCGCGGCGAGGCACAGAGCTAAGAGTGCCGCTGCGGAAAATCGGATGTTCATGGCGATTTCGTTGGATTGAGCGATTAGGACTTCGCGAGGATGTTGCCCGCTTTGACGAGCGCAGCTTTCGCCGCGTCGGCGTTCGGCATGCCGCCAACTTTCACAACGATAATGCTGGTTGCTCCGTGAAAAACGATGCTCCCGTCGTACGTCTCGCCGTTGGCACTAGCGCGAACCCACCCGGTCGACCCGGTGCCGATGCCGGGCGAGAAGCTCTGCGGTTTGCCCGGAATGTTCGGCGTCGACAGGCTGGAGAACACGCTCGCGAGATCCTTGGGAATGGGCGTGTAGACGAAGTACACCATCGTCTTCGCCAGCGGGTCGGGGCTGACCTCGACAAAACTGCACCCAATCACGTCCATGTTGTCGGGCGGCTGCTTGCTGTGCCCCGACGATGGATTGGCCCTCGCCTTCGGCACGCCGAGCACGGTGGCGACCGACGCGGCGCTCATCGTCTCGCAGTCAGTGGTTGCCGCGCTCGCGTAACTCGCTGAGCTCACCGCGAGGAGCGTCGAAACCACGATCGCGTTGCTGGTAGAGCGGAGGACAGTGTGCGACATGACTCGGCCCCTGGTGACGGGATAGACGAAGGTAACGGCGGGCCGATTCGGCTGATGCGAGGCGCGCATGGTGAGAGAGGCCGAACGCCGAGACTACCGAATGCCGAGACTGCCGAACGCCGAAACTACCGAACGCCGAGAGTGCGAAACTTCCGAACTCCGAAAATGCCCAAAACCGAGACGGCCGAAGGCCGAAGACTTGATGCCGGACTTGGGTATCAGCGGTTGTGCGGCGGTCCGACATACGGAAATTCAGAGAGCAGGTCGCTGTGGGCTCGCGTCTTGTCCGTCTTTACCTTTCCGTTCGAGAAGAGAGGAATGAAGTACTCGACGACGCTGTCCGTAAGCAGCCGCCCGTTCACCGGATAGACGGCGGGGCGTGTTGGATCGTATGGCAGAACGTCAGGCAACATCGTCCCGGCCACGCGCCGCGCGTCGTCGGGCGTGTATCCGCCACTGTGCTCGAGCGAGTGCGCGAAGGTAGCGATGAAGCGGCTGTCGTTCGCGGGCTCGCCGGCGAGGTACGCATCTCGATCGTCTCCGGGAAGGAAGGGCGTTTGCTGCGCTCGCGCTCCGCGGTCGGCTTGGACCCATTTGCCGGTGCGGCCGTCCACCGTGCGTGCCCACAGACGGACTGGCCTCGATCCCAGCTCTGAATTGGGCAGTTCCACGACGATGCTGCAGATGTCCTTGTCGGCGAAATAGTCCTTGCCCGTGAAACGCAGGTTGTCGAGCGCACCTTCGACGTCGAAGAAGAACGGATCACTGCGCCATCCCGCAAAAAACCGGCAGTTGCCGGCCTTCGTGATCTGCGCCTCTCGGCCGGTCGACACCGGCGCGTGTTCGACGATCACCCGTCCTTCATCGCCGATGCCGGCAGCGGCGTCACCATCGGCTCTGCGCCACGTTGCCGTCTGCTTGCCGTCCTTGAGAGGCGAGAACCGGAATCGATACGCGATGTCGGCGACGTCGTCGCCATTCGTATCGATCTTGATCTCGTACACGGCGTCGGGCGAGAACGGGTCGGTCGTCGTCGGACCAGGCGGTTTCACATTGACGGACGGGTGCACGTCCATGATCAGAACCGATGCGTTCTTGTCTCCAGGTTTCGGGAACGCGAACAAATCGGTGAAATCCAGACGGGCGTCGTCATGCGGCGAGCCAAACTCGGGGCCGGAATAATGATGTGACATGGCCACGAAAGTGCCGTGCAACAAGCGCGACGCAATTGGCCCAAGGTACAACGGTGGTCCCTGCGCTGTGAGCGTGGCGGTGCACATGTTGCGATCGCGCGGCGGACATCATATGACGACGTCATGCGTCCGTCGAACACTCACCTGCTCGCCAGCCGCAACGCGACAAGTCAAGGAAAGATGTAAGAGTCGTTGGCCGCATCGTTGCAGCGACGCCGCGAGAAGACTCAAAGGAATTGTCGTGCGAGCAATCATGATCGACGCATTCGATGCACCGGTGACGCTGCGTCAGATCCCCAAACCCGAGCCGAAGCGTGGCGAGGCATTGGTGCGCGTCCGCGCCGCCGGTGTGAACGCGGCGGACTGGCGCCTGTGGCACGGCGCGTACAAGGACATGCAGGAACACCGGTTTCCGATCACGCTCGGCTTCGACATGGCCGGCGTGGTCGAAACCGCGGCGGAGGGCGCCGACGGGTTCCGGGCTGGCGACGAAGTCTACGGTACGCTCTGGAAGCAGGTGCTCCTGGACGGAACGTTCGCGGACTACGTGGTGAGTCCGGCGGCGTCGTTCATCGGGCGAAAACCCGCGTCGCTGGATTTCGTGAGCGCCGCGGCCGTCCCCATGGGCGGGCAAACCGCTGTGACCGCACTTGACGCGATGCGGATGCAGGCGAACGAAGTGCTCTTGGTCATCGGAGCGACAGGATCGGTAGGCAGCTTCGTGACGCAGTTCGCCGCCGCGGCCGGCGTGCACGTGATCGCCACCGCGCGAGCCCAGGAGGAGAAGTACGCGCGCGGCCTCGGCGCGGGTGAGACGGTCGACTACATGGCGGGCGACACCGTTGGCATCGTGAAGGCCCGATATCCACGTGGCATCGACGGTGTGCTCGATCTCGTGAATCGGTCGACCGAGTTGTCGCGTGTCGCAACCGTTCTTCATGACCGTGGGCGACTGGCGACGACGCTGTATGCCGCAGACCCCGCCGCATATCACAGCCGAGGAATCGAGGCGATCAACATCCAAACGTTGCCCGGTGCCGACCTCCTCACCAAGCTGCGCGAGCGCCTGGATGCGACGCGCGCGCGTATCCCGATCGCCGCGGAGTTTCCGCTGGACCAAGCGGCGTCCGCGCTCGAGTGCGGCCAGCGGAAGCACCCGCTCGGGCGAATCGTGTTGACGGTGAGCTGAGTCGACAACGGCGATTCGGGGCGTTGGACTCGATAGAGAGACGGCGGGGGTGGTGAGAAGGCCGAACGCCGAGACTGCCGAGCGCCGAGACTGCCGAACGCCGAAACTGCCGAAAGCCGAAGCTACGGGAACTGCCGGACTCCGAAACGGCCGAAGACCGAAACGACCGAAGACCGAAACGGCCGGCGACGGAAACTGCTATGCCGCGGTGAGCGACATTTACGCGAGCGAACTGACGGCCGAGCGCATGGTCACGGCAGGACGATCTTTAGGCCTTCGGTCTGACCGACGGGCACGGCCAGGTATCCGACGCTCGACCCCAACACGGCTCCGAGCCAGACCGCTTCATCGACGGGCAGGCCGCACAAGGCGAATCGTCCAGCGGCGTCAGTGTGGGTCGTGGCGGCCGGGAAGTCCATGATCGGCTCGAAATCGATCCACGCGCCCACGGCCGGCTGGCCACCTGATGTCACGACGGTGCCGGACACCGACCGCGAGCCCGCCGATGATTGCGCTGTCGGCGTCGCGGCGGCTGTCGACACGACCGTGATGTTGACCGTCGTGTCGCCTCGGATGGCCGCGATGGATACGGCACAGGGCTGGTCATGCGCGACGTCGAACGCCTGCAGCCACACGCGCGCCGCCATGGGCAGATGCGAGATCACGAACCGTCCCGCGCTGTCGGCGTGGAGCGGGCCGTGCGCCCACCACCAGGAGTACCCGAACCCACCCGTTTCTTGCACCCACGCGTTCGCGTATATGCCGGGGACCGCGCGCTCCCCTTCTTGGACGACGCCCGTGATTGTGAACGAGCCGGGCGCGGGAGTAGGAGCGGAAGGATTGGGTGTCGGCGTCAGAGGTGGGGTTGGAGCATTGGAGGTTGGGCTCGTCGGGGGCGAGGCGGGGTCGCCGCTGCATGCCGCAACGAGGCTCGCCAGAGCGAGCAACCATGGAACCCGGACTGTTCGAACGGTCGGCATTGGCACTCCTCGCGAGTGAGCTCCCCCATTGGACAACGACATTCGGCAGACCGGGCCGACATCGCGGCGGACGCAAGGACAGGGGAGCTAGAGGGCCGAACGCCGAGACTGCCGAATGCCGAAACTGCCGAATGCCGAGACTGCCGAAGGCCGAAACTGCGAAAACTGCCGAACTCCGAAAACTGCCCAACACCGAAACGGCCGAAGACCGAAACGGGCGAAGACCGAAACGGGCGAAGACCGAAACCTGCTGCACCGTGGTGAGCCACAGGCGAATTCAACGATTTGCCGACAATCGCGCCGCTGTGATCTGAGTTCAACCATGCTGACGGAGAAAGCGTGGCGTTAAGAGTTCCGTATCGGCGGTTTGCTGTGCTCGTTCTGGTATCGATTGTGCGTTTCGCCAACCGCAACCGCGGCTCTGAGCCGCCTCTGCTGACTCCGTTGCGAGGGGTGATGAGCCTCACGAGTTCCCGTGAGCTCGATGGTCACACGTCACAACGGTGGCAGCATGCGCACAGTCACATGGGGTTTCATATCGGGCGCCATACTTGGCGCATCGACGATTGGCGTCGCCAGCCCACGTGCGACGATCGCGCAGCAGCCGCCTGCTCGGCTGGTGCCGAACGCCCAACTCGACAGTGAACGCGCCGCTGCCGCGCGAGCCGAAAGCGTCTCCGCGGTTGCGAGCACGAAATATCGGGCGGGGGCGTTTCACCGCTGGTTCGCGGGGGATGGCTATCGCGATCTCTGGGCGACGAGCGTTCGCGTACCCGTCCTTGATTTGCACACGTTCTCCGGCGGCCTCCACGTCCTCAAGGAAGGGGGCGGCGCGCAGACCAAGAACCTGCGTCTGGCGACGAGCACTGGAGAAGAGTGGGTATTTCGTTTGGTCGACAAGGGGGCGACCGGCGATCCGCCCGAGCTGAAAGACACGCCGATCAACTGGCTGTTTCAGGACGGGGTGAGCGAAATGAATCCGGGGGCGGCCCAGCTCACGGCGCCGATTCTCACGGCGACGGGCGTCTTGCACCCAACCGCCGTGTTGATGTGGATGCCGGACGATCCCGCCCTGGGTGAATTCCGGCGCGACTTTGCGAACAAGCTCGGGATGATCGAGGAGTTCCCCAACGTGCCGAAGGCCCCGGGGGGCGAGGTCGCGGACAAGCTCGAGCGCGCGGGCGCGAGCGAGTTGGCTGTCAAAGGCGAGAAGAGTGAGAAGACCGAAAAGGCTGGAAAGGATGAGAAGAAGGCCAAAGAGGCGGCGGGCAAAATCGTCACGGACACTCTGAACGCGAAGGCCGATACGGTCGCCGCGGACAGCACCAAGAAGAACGCCGACAAGAAGGAAAAAGAAAAAGAGAAAGGCGACGGTGCGGAGCGGCTGGGCTTTGGCGGGGCGACCAAGATCATCGACAGTCCCGAGCTTTTGAAGTTGATCAACACCGAGGCCAAGGAGCGCGTCGACGAACGGGCGTTCCTGATGGCGCGGCTCTCGGACTTCCTGGTCAACGACAACGACCGGGGCACGGCCGATCAGTGGAAGTGGGCGCGACTCGCGTCCGGCCCAAAGGATGAGTGGGAGCCGATCGCGCGCGACCGGGATCACGCCTTCGTGTCAGCCACGGGGTTCGAGAACAGCATCGGCCGATTGATGCGCGTGAGCCAGGTCAAATTCGACGGGAAGATCGACATCCCGGGGCTCACGTTCCCCAACTACATGGACGAACGGCTGTTCGCCGGCCTCGAAAAGCCGGTGTGGGACTCCGTGGCCCGCGAGCTCACCAGGCGCGTGACCGATTCGGTGATCGTCGCCGCGACTCTGGCGCTGCCTCCGGAGTATCGATCGATCGCGCCGCACACGATCGCGGTGCTCAAGCAGCGACGCGACGCGATGCCCGCCGCCGCTGACGAGTACTACAGCCGGCTCGCCGCGCGCGTAGAAGTGCACGGCACCGATGCCGCCGACGCGGCGACCATCAGCCGCACGCCGGACGGACCCGTGAACGTGCGACTCGAGTCGGGCGGAAAGCAGTATTTCTCACGCACGTTCTATCCATCCGAGACGCACGAGATCCTGGTCTACCTGCACGGTGGCGACGACACCGCCATCGTCGTGGGGCAGTCCGCGAGCAGCATCCTCGTGCGCGTGATCGGCGGAAACGGCAATAACAAATTCGTCGATTCGTCCGCGGTTGGTGGCGCTCGACACCCCACGCGATTCTACGACGCCGGCCTGACGAGCGGCTTCGAGGACGACACGCTCTTCGAGCGCTTGCCGTTGGAGCGCCGGAACGGACGGCTCGCGCAGCCGGTGCCGAACTACGGCGGAGCGTTCCGGGGATTCGTCGGCCTCAGCGACGACCGCACGGTCGGGCTCGACCCG
Source organism: Gemmatimonadaceae bacterium (assembly GCA_036003045.1). Classification (NCBI taxonomy): domain Bacteria; kingdom Pseudomonadati; phylum Gemmatimonadota; class Gemmatimonadia; order Gemmatimonadales; family Gemmatimonadaceae; species Gemmatimonadaceae bacterium. The sequence continues at coordinate 7,633 of DASYSS010000023.1, read as the reverse complement.
CGCATTGGCGTTGCGCGGTACGACTACGGATTCATGGACCGACCCTACGCGTCGATGCTCAGACTCGACGCCGAATATGCGGCATTCTGGAAAGGGGCGCGTGTCGTATTCACGGCGGACAAGCGCTTCGAGTCGTCGCCCTTCCATACGATGTTCTACGGGCGCATGTCCGATTTGCAATTCGTGAACTTTCACGGGTTCGGCAACGCAACCTCCGATAGCACGCTGCCCGACACCTACTTCCAGACGCACCAGCGTCAATGGATGGCGAATCCGTCGGTCGGCTTCGCGTTTGGCTCGTGGACCGACATCACGCTCGGTCCGGTCCTGCAGCACACCACGACCGACAGCACTCGCAGTCCGCTTCTGACGAAAGACCACCCGAATGGGTTTGGAAATTTCACTGAAGCCGGCGTGTTGCTCGACGCGCGCTACGACCGGCACGACGACCGCTCGCAGCCGACTGTCCCCACCAACCGCGTCCTCGTCGAAGCGAAGGGGGCGTACTACCCATCCGCGATGGACGTGCGCTCGGCGTTCGGCGAGGCGTCACTCGCGCTCGGCGCCGCGCTCATCGTTCCCATCCCGACGCATCCGATCCTCAACGTGCGCGCCGGTGGCAAGAAACTCTGGGGTGATTTCCCGTTCTTCGAGGCGGCGACGCTCGGAGGGATGGAGACCCTGCGCTTCATGGACACGCAGCGGTACGCGGGCGACGCGTCGCTCTACGGAACCTCGGAGCTGCTGATTCCCCTGGCCCGCTTCAAGTTCTTGATCCCGGCACAGGCCGGTATCGCCGGCGACGCCGAGGCCGGCCGAGTGTACTTCGGCGGACAATCGCCGAGCGGCTGGCATTCCGCGACCGCTGAGGGCATTTGGGTCGGCCGGGTGTACGGATCGCAGACACTCACGCTGCTTCGAACGACGGAACCGGGCCACCAAATTCAGCTTCGTCTGGGGCTCGGTTTCTAGGCGGCATTCGGTTCTGCGTAGTGAGAAGGCCGAACGCCGAGACTGCCGAACGCCGAGACTGCCGAACGCCGAAACTGCCGAAGGCCGACCAAGTCTTTCGCCTATCCAACGGCCGCGCCGTGGCGTAGCTTGGCTCGCCCACCTGCCGTCCGCCAACTCTCGCGGAAACACAATGACGCGTCGATACCTCCGCCAGCTCGCCCTGCTGGTGCTCGTCGTCCTCCCTGGATCCGCGGCGGTCGCCCAGAGCGGACGATTCGATCTCGAGAAGACGAAAACCGTGCTCTCCGGGCTGATCCAAAAGACGCTCGCCGAGAACGGCGTGCCGTCGATGTCGATCGCTCTGGTTCGCGGCGACTCGATCGTCTGGACGGCGGCGTTCGGGTACACCAACATGCGGACCCGCACGCCGGCGACGACCGAGACACTCTACAGCACCGGCTCGTCGTTCAAGTCGGTGACCGCGACGGCCGTGATGCAGCTCGTCGAGCAAGGCAAGATCAAGCTGGACGATCCGATCAATCGCTACCTCGGCGAGAGCCAGGTGCACGATCAGCCCGACAAGCCGGTGACGTTCACGCACCTCCTGTCGCACTGGTCGGGGCTCAAGAACGGCGCGGAGACGCAACCGATCTGGGGTCGGAAGCTGCCCAAGACGCTCGAGGCGATGACCTCGTCGCTCTCGTCCGTTCGGCCGCCCGAGACGAAGTGGGAATACAACAACTTCGGCTACGGGACGGCCGGCCTTCTCGTGCAGAAGATCTCGGGCCAGGAGTACGAGGCGTACATGCTCGAGCACGTGCTCAAGCCACTCGGCGTGACGACGCCGCATCCAGTGTATCCGTCCCCGGAGATGGTCGAGCGGATGGCGCTGCCCTACAAGGCCGGCGGGTCGTTCGGCAAGCCCGCGCCGGAGGTGCAGGTGCATTTCGACGTCTATCCCGCGGGCGACATCTATCTCACGGCCGAAGACATGGCCCGCTACCTCGCCGCGCAACTCAACGGCGGTGTCTTCCAAGGCCACCGGATCCTATCTGAGGAGTCGGTGCGCGAGATGCACACGCCTCGCTTTGGCGGCGACTACGGGTTCGGATTCTGGATAGTCAAGGACAGCTCGAGCGGGCACACGCTGATCCACCACGGCGGCGCGATCGGCGGTCAGCGCGCGTTCCTGATCGGCGATCTCGACTCCCGCGTCGGCGTCTATTACATGACGAACTCCGACTATCTCCCCGACGCGACTCCGCCGGCGCAATCGGAGATCGTGTATGCGGCGCTCAAGCTGTTGCGCGGAGAGAACTACGTTCCCCGGCCGACGAAAAAGGGAATCGCCGTGGACGAGAAGGTCCTCGACAGCTACGTCGGCACGTACGATTTGGCTCCGGTCGCCTTCATCGTGACCCGCGTCGGTCGCGCGCTCGCGTTTCAGCAGAGCAACCAGACGGCGGTGAACGAACTGATCGCGGAGACTCCGACGCGATTCGTCCTGCGCGGGAGCACCATCACGATCACCTTCGAAGGCGACGCCGGGAAGATCGACCGACTCGCCATCGTCGCCGGTGAGCAGCACCTGACGGCGACTCGTCACAAGTAAGGCCGCCTCACTATTCGCTCCGCAGCGCAGCCAACACGGCCGAGCTCGCGGAAGCGACGAGCACGAATCGGCACGCGTTCACAAGCGCGCGCATTACGGCGTCACCCGATACCGCACCGCCATTCCCTCCTCGTTATGAAAGGAGACGTGGCAGTGAAAGAGCCATACGCCCACGTCGTCGGGGATCATGTCGGCCGTCGCCATCTGCATCATCGAAAGCTGCGCGACGTCGGTGCGCATGCCATTCAGGATGACCGTGTTGCCATGCCAGTGTGGAGCGTGAAAATCGAAGTCGTTGGTCGACGACATGAGGTACCAGCGCACGCGTTCGCCCTTCCGCATCGTGAGCGCCGCGAGTGGCATGCTGCCGTGGACGAACCCGTTGATCGTGAACTTCACGAACCAGGGGTATCCATCCTCGACCAACGACGGATTCGGCTTCGGACCCAGCTTGATCAGCGAGTCGAGCGACGGATGAAAGTTCGCGTTCGCCAGCCAACTGACCTGCTCCTCCACCTGCATGAACGACGCGATGATCTCGCGGTCCACGTCCGCGGGCGAACCGTCGGCGCGCGCTTTGCCCCGCGCCGTGACGATCATGGGACCGAACAATCCCGTGTTGATGTCGCGGACCTCGTCGACGTGCGAGTGGTACATCCACATCACCGAGCTGCCGTCCATCGGGCCCGGCCCCGCGCGCTCGGGCACTACCCAGACATAGGTATGGGTGCCGCCGGGCGGCACGCCGTCGTCGGCCTTGTCGGCGCCGCTGGTACCGTCGTTGTACGGCACGCCTTCGGAACTCTTGTCGTATAAGACGCCGTGCGGGTGCACGCTGTACGGGCGGTCGCCGTTGTTCTTGAACACGACGCGGATCGTGTCGCCGACTACGGCGCGAATCAGCGGTCCCAGGAAGCCAAGATGCTCCCACTCGGGCGTGCGGAGCTTGAGAGTGCGAAAGGCGCCGTCGGTGTACTCGCGGTACAGCACCTTCTTGTACACGGTGCTCACCGGCCGCGGCTTGTCCTTGACCAAGAAGGCGGAGTCGGCGTACGGGCGCCCGGTGACCTCGTCCCGCGCGCCGGGCACATAGTTCCAGTCCACCTGGTCGGCGGCGATGTAGTAGGTGCGTGTTCGCGCCGGAACCACGGGGGTTGTCGGGGGCGCGAGGACCACGGCATGGCGCGGCTCGGCCGGCGGGTTCGCCAGCGTGAGCACGAGGACACCGGGGAGCGCGGTTCGAATCAATCGGATCATGTCATTTTCCTGAATGGGCTGTGCGACGCACCAGCGGCTTCACGAGGCGCCAATTTCTTTGTGGTGCGTCGTTTCGCCGTTGGACCGCCGTCTGTTGCCGAGCGACGCAACGCGGCGTAACGTCTGAATCGATGATCGAGCTCACCCTGCTCGGGCTGCACGCCGTGCGCAGTGCAGATGGACGCGAGCTCGACTCGCTGCCGGCGCAACCGAAGCGGTTCGCCCTTCTCGCCTATCTGGCCATCTCGGGAGGCGGCGGCTATCACCGGCGCGACAGCCTGGCGGCGATGTTCTGGCCGGAGATGGATCAGTTCGCCGCCAGGCGCGCGCTCAGAAACACCCTCTATCATCTTCGTGAGACCCTGGGCGACGGCGTGATCATCGCCCGCGGCAACGACGCGGTGTCGATCGACCCCGCCCTCCTCACGTGCGACGTCACGCGGCTCGCCGACGCGGTCGAGGCGGGGCGATACGAGGAAGCGGTCGACTGCTACCGCGGCGAGCTCCTCGCCGGCGTGCATGTCCCGGCGGCGGGCGAAGCGTTCGAGGAGTGGCTGTCGCTCGAGCGCGGCCGCATCACAGCGCTCGTGCGCCGTGCGCTCCTTGCGCTGAGCGAGCGCGAGGACCACGCGGGCAATGTCTCCGCCGCGGCGTACTGGGCTCAGCGAGCGTCTGCCCTGGCACCGGACGACGAAGGATTGCTGCGGCGGGCGATCTCACTCCTCGCTGGAGCCAGCGACACCGGTGGCGCGCTGCGTCTGTACGAGTCGTTCGCGCAGCACGTGGCCGCGGAATTCGACGCGAAGCCTAGCGCGGAGACCGAGGCGCTGGCGACACGGATTCGGAGCGGCGCGTTGACGCCGCGCGCGCCACGAGAAGAGAATCCTGTCATCGCGGCGACCAAGCCTGACAGGGTCGAGCCCCGTCAAGCGCCGGCGAGGCGCGTCCGCCCGGTGCGGCGCATCGGGCCCTGGGCGGCCGCGGTCGTAGTCGCGGTGATCATCGGCGTCGCAGCCCTTCGATCGATGCGCCCCGCGCGCGCCGAGTCACGCGCCGTCCCGGCCCGAGTGCTCGTCGCCGTGTTCGAGAATCGCACCGACGACCCCGAGCTGCTCCCGCTCGGTCGAATGACGCAGGACTGGCTCACGCAGGGGATCTTGAGCTCTCATCTCGCGGAGGTGGTGGACCAGCGCGCGGTGTTCGTGCAGGGGCGCGCGGCCTCTGGCCTGACGGTCGACCCAATCACGATCGCGCATCGCACGGGCGCCGGCATGGTGGTGTCTGGGAGCTACTACCGCACCGGCGACACGCTGCTCTTCCAAGCGAACGTGATGGACGTGAAGACCGGACGCATCGTGCGCGCGGTGGGGCCGATCCGATCGCGAGTCGGCGCGCCCGTTGCCGCGCTCGACGAGCTACGATCCCGCGTGATGACCGCCCTCGCCTCAGCCGTCGACGTGCGGGCGACGCAAGGTCTGGAAACAACGGGCGAGCTGCCGCCGTTCGACGTCTACCGCGACTACGTGGATGCGTGGGACGCCTACTGGCATGGCGACTCGCCTCGAGCCCAAGCGCTCTTTTTACGCGCGGCGCACGGCGATTCCGCGTTCGGCCCGGCCGCGCTCGGCGCCGCCATCGTCGCGGCGAACAGCAACAACTGTCCGCTGGTGGACTCCCTCACGCGCGCCCTCAGTGCGCGCTCGCCGGCAATTGACCATGCCGATCGCCTGACGCTCGCGATCGCCGACGCGCGGTGCCGCGGACGCAATGATGAGATGCTTCGGCTGACGCTGGAGCGGGCGGATCGCCAACCGGGCGATGCGGGCGCTCAACTCTCCGCTGCCGCGGCCGCGTCGTGGGCCAACCGTCCCAAACGAGCGCTGGATGTGCTTGGCCGCGTCGACCCCACGGTCGATCTGGCCTGGATGACGGATACCACGCGCTTTGTGTACTGGGGCGCAGTCACCGAAGCGCTCCACATGCTGGGTCGCTATCGCGAGGAATTGGCCGCGGCCAATCGACTCACGACGGCTGCCCCGCTCGGCCGGGTGTGGCTGCGCGGGGATGCGCTGGCTGCGCTGTCGCAGCCAACCGCCGCGCTGGCGTTGATCGACAGCTCGCTCTCGCTTCCGGTCGAGACGGCGATCGACATCGGCCTGGCACCGTACACCGATGGGCGACCGCAGTACACCGCGACGCCGGCGTGGGTCGCGACGTGGATTTCGCGCGAGCTCGCGGTGCACGGCGATACTGTTGCCGCGCGCCAAGCCGCGATGCGCGCCGTCGCGTGGTATCGGAGCCGTCCGGCCGCCGAGCGCGCGACCGTGGAAGAGCGCTTCACCGCCGCGTGCTCGCTCGAAATGGTTGGCGCTTATGCCGAAGCCGAGCAGATCGTGCGAGGGCTCGCCGCGGAAGACTCGGCCAACGTCGATTTTCGCGGGCAGCTCGCCGGGCTGGCAGCCGAACGCGGCGACACCGCGCTCGCGGACTCGCTCGACCGCTGGCTCGCCGCGCAGCCGGTGTCACGCGTCAATTGGAGCGCCAGCGTCTACCGCGCGCGCCTCGCCGCACTGCTCGGCCGCCCCGACGACGCGGTCGCGCGTGTGCGGGACGCGCTCGACGAAGGCGCGTGGCCGGCATGGTTCCACCAGGAGCCGGCGATCATGAGCCTGCGCTCCCGCAAAGATCTTGCGGCCATGTTGGCACCGCGGGACTGACGGAACGCGGGTAGTGAAAATGGCCCGATGGCACGTTGCGACCGTCGCTCGAGGATTGGCTTGGTGCAGGCGCAATCCTCTCGCATCTGGACACGACCGACCTCTCACCCGAAAGCGTGGCGGCCCGAACGGCATTCGAAGCCGCGCGCGCGGGGGTGCCCGACATGATCCGTGGTTGCGCATCGGGCCGCGAGCTCATCGAACGCGGTTGGGCAGAGGACGCAGACTTGGCTGTGGAGCTGGACTCCAGTGAGAGCGCGCCGTTCCTGTCCGGCGGGGCCTTTAGGATCTAGTCGCGAGGAGCAGGCTGTGCGTGGCGGTCGCATGCTCCACTAGAGACCGACCTCGCAGCTTTGCCGCTGGGTCGAGCAATGGTCAGTCGCCCTCACGGAGCGCCCGGGCCGGATCGATCTTGGTCGCGCGGCGCGCCGGGAGATACGCGGCGACGCCACCGACGCCCAATAGCACCGCGCACGCGACGCCGAGCGATAGTGGATCCGTGGCGCTGACGCCATAGAGGAGCGCGCCGAGCAGATGCGACGTGGCCAGCGCGACGACGAGTCCGATCGCCGCGCCGCTCGCGGTGACAATCGCGGCGCGCGCCAGGACGGCGCGCCGCACCACCGACGTGGTCGCGCCGAGCGCGAGACGGATGCCGATCTCGCGCGTCTGGTCCCGCACCAGCGATGACATCACGCCATAGAGGCCGATCGAGGCGAGCAGCAGCGCGGCGAGCCCAAAGGTCGACATCAAGAGGGCACTGACGCGCGGCTCGGCGAGTGGACGATCGAGCAGCTCGCCCATCGTTCGAGCGTTCCATAAAGTGAGCCCGGGATCGGCATCGCGCGTGGTGGCGCGCAGCGCCGGAAGCAACGTCGCGAGCGGCAAGGGGCTGCGAACGGCGAAAGACCCTTGCCAATAGCCTTGACCGATCGGGAAGTAGACGATCGGTGTGGTCTTGCGCACGTTGCGCAAGCGCGCGTCGCGCGCCACGCCGATGACAGTGCGCCAGCCATTGCCACCGACGATGTCGGTCTCGCGTGCCGCCGGCAATCGCACGCGTTTCCCGATGGCATCCTCGGCGGGCCACATC